>CAYIOH010000574.1:0-3009 GCA_964364975.1 uncultured Bifidobacteriaceae bacterium | reverse complement strand
GCTCACGATTTCCTTTACGGACTCTTCCAAGGTGGCATTCCGCGTTTTGATTTCGGCGTCTTGGATTCCTTTGGCAAAGCCTTCGAGTATTTCGTAGGCGTCGGGGTTTTTCTCCAAAAAGAAGCAGCGTAGCCGGAGCTTGCGTCCGCGCTGTGCGTGAGTATCCCGCGCTTTGCACAATTCGTGCAGCGCGATACCGAACGAGCTGTCTTCAAACTTATCGGAACGTGCGTTCCACGGCCCGGAAAAGCAATCTACGTATGTCAGCGCATCCCAGTGCGTGCCGACAATGTGGGCGAATCGCTCCAAATATTTTTGGAGGATGAAGTGCTTGACCAGCGTCTGCTCGCGGCCAACGTAGAGTTTCTCCTTGCTCATCCGGCCATTCCCGTTGCGTATCCCGTCTCGACTTCACGTAGCAGCAGCAATCTTTCGTTGCTCTCGACCACGCGCGACTCTGAGTAATCTGGAAATTCATCGTAAGTTCTGCCGTCCAATTTGCGCCCTGTCTCGCTCTTGCGCACGCCGCCCCACTGCTTAAAGAAAAACGGAACATCCGAGCGTCGACATTGGTCGCGGATACTGCGTACCCACTCCCGCAACATCGGGCGTGCCCCCGGCCCGCTCTCGCCGCCCACGATGACCCAATGGATGCCGCGCAGATCCATCTTGCCGATGTTTTCCAAGAGCGGTTCAACGGAGAGGAAGGCCACAGTTGGCTTCGCTCCTCGCAGCTTCGCGATGCGCGGCAATCCGTGTTTGCGGTTCTCGACGCTTACACCCCACCAAATGTGAGCGGCCTTTGCTGCCTCGCGCAGCTTGCCCTGCAGCATCGCCGCCATCCGGTCCGCGCGCTTGGTAAGAATCTGGTAGGTGTGCCAGTTCGCGGCCAGCATCACGCGGCAGACCTTTTCGATATAGTCGTCTGGCACGCCCTCGTGAAACAGGTCACTCATCGAATTGACGAAAATCTTCTTCGACTTTGACCAGCGGATAGGGTCGCCAAGTTTTTCGGGCACGAGCCGCAAATCGAAACCGTACTCAAATGGATGACCGGGCACGCCACGAAATCGTTCGGCGAAGGTTTCAGCGTAGCAATGGACGCAGCCGGGGCTGATTTTCGTGCAACCCCGCACCGGATTCCATGTCGCGTCCGTCCACTCGATTTTTGAATTGTCACTCATGGTTCGCTTTCAATTTGCCCAAACGTATCACGCCTGACCAGACAAAGGCTGTCCAAGGCTAAAAGTAGCCTAGGCTTTCCGCCTCATCCGGTTCGTCCGCATCGCCCAAATCATCAAGGTCATATTCCACTCCCGAAGGAGTTTTTGGCTTTGGAGATGGTAAGGGCGGCAACGCCGTCTTGGCGATATCGTAGAAATTCACTCCTGCCGCCTGAAGCTTCGAGAAGTTCACGTCACCACCAACGAAATTCGTACCATCCGGCGGAACAAGCCAGCCGCGCACAGCCGCCTCATAAGCCAGCATCCACCGCGAGTCATACAACTCGTCGCTGGTGAGAGCAACCGCGAGAGAATCCAGTTCAGCGGGGCTTTCCGCCAGCCCCAGAGATCGCGCGTGCAGCGCAACCAACGCACACACCGAATCCTCCATTCTTACCAAGAGGCGAAGTGCTTCCTGCGGTAGGCTGAACCCTTGAGCGATACAGCCCCAAACCGACCAAGCTACCTCGCTCGAATGACGTTGCGGAGCATGTTCAATAATGGTTTTCAGCAGGAGGTTTCGGCGTCGTTCTTTGCGAGCGGCGTCACTGACTGGCTGACGCAAAATGGTGTTGAGGACGACCGGGAGCGCACCTGCTTCAACGCGTGCAGCCTGGACGAGCAAGTCTTCAGCAACCTCATAGTGCGCCTTCCAATCGTGAATGTTCCCAATTCGCCCGGCGGCATATTTCAGGACTCCCGTATCCGGGAATGCGTGGGAAAGCTCGAATGCGGTATCGAAGAAATAAATCACCTGTGATTTGAAACTTGCGGACGATGGTTCGAGGATAAATCCCTTGATAGTATCCACCCAAGCCTCTTCGATGCGTTGGGGGAGCGGAAGAATCCGCGTCTTGGACGGATTCAAGTGAAGCTCAAAACCAAGCAGTGCATTTTGAAAGGCGGACAGCCCCTCCAACGCCTGCGCTTCGGTGTCAAATACGAGTTCGTAGTCATCTACATAACGCAAGCCGGCAATACCGCGCTTCTGCAACTCCGCATCGACCTTGCCGAGGAGTATTTCTGCTATCAGCAACGACGTGTCCGGCCCGATTGGGATTCCGTTCGTCTGACCGTCCTGGCAGTTGCGGACAAGCTCGTCGAGTTGGTTGCCAAGATTCTTGGCTTTCTTGTTCTTCTTGGAGAATTCTTTTCCATGCAACGCCCAAGGGATGCTGTGTGTGTAAACTGACGGATAGAAACGGCTGATGTCTGCACGCAGCAAGTGGCGACCATGAGCGTATGCTTGGGCACGCCTTTCGGGACGCTGGTCCATCTTATGTTTGCGGCCAATCCCGCGCTTGGCGTCCGTTGCAACGGGACTGCTGAGCGAGAAAGCTGACCCCGTGGCCTCCGCCTCAAGAGCAGTCCAATTGTCCACGATGAAGTCTGCAAGAAACGAGAAGTGGATTGGATTCAGAATCGACAACTCGCGTCGAAGTGTTCCGGTTCGGGCAAGATTAAAGACTTCTGGTATGGACGTTCGTGCGGGATTGGAGACGAATGGGAAGCCTTTTGACTTCTCGGCCACGACGAATTTCGCCAGCGATTCGGAACTGAACGGAGGCGGAAGCTCTTGCGGCAGATATCCACGCACCAGCAGGTTTTCGAGTGTCAGGCTCATTTGCCGTTACCGTTCAATCAATTCACCCTTTTCAATCCGGCGCAGGCCCTTGGCCAGGATGCGCACGTGGTAATCGCGGTCCACGTTCTGCCAGATGTTCTCGATGACTTCCGGGAGCGTGAGCGGCGTCCGGCCCGGCGGCTCGAGGTCGAAGCTGGAGAC
>CAYIOH010000573.1:0-3018 GCA_964364975.1 uncultured Bifidobacteriaceae bacterium | reverse complement strand
TGCCGGTTTACGAAGACGCGTCGGGCAAGACGAAGCAAGTGCTGCTCACGCCTCTGGCAATGGTCGCCGACCTTACGATCATTGGAGGCGTCATTGTCGTTTACTGTTGGCCAGCGGGCTGGTCCTTCGCCCCTTGACTGCCGACCAGCTGAGACGCCCGCTTTCAAACACAAAGCTCGCGGCTTTTAGCCGCGAGCTTTCGGGAAAATTCGAGTGGACTTACGCTCCGTTGTCCCCGATGGCCTCGACGGGGCAGCCTTCCTTGGCTTCCTTGCACCGGGCTTCTTCCTCAGGCGACCCGGGTTGCTTATAGACGAACGAATAGCCGCCGTCCTCGTTGCGCTTGAAATTGTCCGGTGCGGTTTCGCGGCACAGGTCACAGTCGATACACTGGTTATCGACGAAATATAATCCCGCGACGTTTTCAGGATATCGGTTTGCTGCATCAGCCATAAATGTCACTTTCGTTGCGGCGGAATATGGCGAGGACTTTTCACACGCGCAAGTCTCAACTGGCGGTTATTGAAGCGGCGGGACTTTCACCGCGTGGCTTGACCGGGCCACATGGCGGGCGTTTGCCGTCGGCATGTGATTCAATGCTTCCCTTGCGTTTCTCCCGGATGATTTGGCACTATCGCCGCGTGGCCGCGAACCGGGTGGGCCACGCGGGATTCGAAAGGCAACCGACATGATCTTCACGACGCTCGACCTCGCCGTCTTCGCGGGCTTCTACGCGCTGGTGTTGGGTTTCAGCTTCTTCAAAAGCCGGGGGCGCAAAGACAGCGCGGGTTATTTTCTCGGCGGGCGCTCGCTGACGTGGCCGTTGATTGGCATCTCGATCGTGGCGGCGAACATCTCAACCGAGCAGTTCGTCGGCATGGCGGGCCAGGGCGCCGGCGACGTGGGCCTTGCGGTGAGCGCGTGGCAGTTGAGCGGTTCGGTGGGCATAGTGCTGATCGCGTTCACGCTCCTGCCGCAATTCCTGCGGGCTGGCATTTACACGATGCCGGAGTTTCTTGAGTACCGTTACAACGCAGCCGCGCGTTCGATCATGGCGTTGCTGACAGTCGTGATTTACATGACCGTCCTGCTGACGGCGGTGCTGTATTCCGGCGGGCTGACGCTGAACAAGGTCTTCGACATGGACCTCACGCTGGCGGTCTGGGTCGTGGGCCTCATCGCGGCGCTTTACACCACCTGGGGCGGCTTGAAGGCGGTGGCGTGGGCCGATTTGTTTCAGGGATTGGCCTTGCTGGCCGGCGGATTGATTGTGTTTGGTCTGGGACTTCACGCCTGCGGCGGGTGGAATTCCTTCGCCGCGGCCAATGAATCCCGCCTCCACATGATGTTGCCGGCCGAACATCCCAACCTGCCGTGGACCGGTGTGGTTTCGGGCATGTGGATCGTCATCCTCTACTACTGCGGCCTGAACCAGTTCATCGTGCAGCGCAACCTCGCGGCGCGGTCGCTGCGCGACGGCCAGCTTGGCGTCATCTTTGCCGGCGCGCTCTGGCTGCTCGTGCCGTTTGCGATTGTGATGCCCGGCATCATGGCCGCGCAACTTTACGGCAGCCAGTTGGCGAAACCGGACGAAGCGTTTCCAACCCTGATCAAAAGTCTCGTCCCGGCGGGATTGCGCGGTTTCATGCTGGCGGCCATCGCCGGCGCCGTTGTCAGTTCACTGGCCTCGATGATGAATTCGGCGTCCACCATCTTTACGATGGATGTGTATCACCGGCTGCTGGATCGCAAGGCCAGCGAGCGGCGGCTCGTGCTGGTCGGCCGGCTCGTCACGGTGCTCTGCGTGCTGGTGGGCTGTTCGCTCGCGCCGCGATTGACCGACCCGAAGTTTGGCGGCGTATTCCAGTTCATCCAACAATTCCAGGGCTATCTCTGGCCCGGCATCGTCGCGGCGTTTGTGTTCGGGCTGATGGTGCCGCAAGCGCCGGGCGCCGCAGGCGTGGCGGCGCTGGTCAGCGGCCCGCTGATTTACGGACTGTTCCAGCGATTCGCACCCGGACTGCATTTTCTTGTCCAGGTGGCGGCCACCTTCCAGCTTGTGTTGATGCTCATGGGCCTGATCACTTACTGGAAGCCGCTCAAGCAACCTCGCACCCTGCCGGAGCGCGCGGGCTTCGAGATGTCCACGTCACCGGAGGTCAAAATTGCCGGAGCGATGGTGATTGGCGCGGTGGTGATCTTCTTCATCGTGTTCTGGTGACCTAAACTCTCTTCTCCTCATGAAAAAACTTCCATCCGTCCGACTCTGCGCTCTCACCGCGATGCTGGCGGCCGCGTCGGTTGCGGCCCAGGACGCGCCGCTTTCGCTCGCGGGCCGGTGGCGATTTCAACTGGATCGCGCCGACACCGGAATCACGGAGCGTTGGTTCGAGAACAAACTGGAGGAACAAATCAGATTACCCGGTTCCCTGCCGGCGCAAGGCATCGGCGACGAGGTCAGTGTGGAGACGAAATGGACCGGCGGAATTCTGGACCGCTCCTGGTTCACCGCGCCGGAATACGCGAAATACCGCCAGCCGGGCAACGTGAAGGTGCCGTTCTGGCTGCAACCGGACAAATACTACGCTGGCGTGGCGTGGTATCAGCGTGACGTTGAGATTCCAAAGGTGTGGGAAGGCAAACGCGTCGTGCTGTTCCTCGAACGTCCGCACTGGGAGACGCGCGTCTGGGTGGACAACCGGCTCGTCGGCATGAATAACTCGCTGGCGACGCCGCACCAATACGACCTCGGCCAACTCGCGCCCGGCAAACATACCGTCAGCATCCGCGTGGACAATCGCATGGTGGTGGACGTGGGCGAGAACTCGCACTGCGTCAGCGACCATACGCAGGGGAACTGGAACGGCATCGTGGGCAAAATCGAGTTGCGGGCGACGCCGCTGGTGTGGATTGAGGACGCGAAAGTTTATCCAGCACCTGAGCGCCACAGAATCATCGTGCGCCTGCGAATTGGGAATGCCAGTGGTGAGCGCGTTCGATGCTGGCTCTGGGAGCGTT
>CAYIOH010000572.1:0-3020 GCA_964364975.1 uncultured Bifidobacteriaceae bacterium | reverse complement strand
GGAAGTAAGAATTCTCGAATACGATCGGCCTCGGCCCCGCAGCGAAAACTGTCCCGCCGAGAACCGAAAGGCAGAGGAATAGTGAGGGCAGCCGCATGGTGCGCACGGTTGCGAGCATTGCGCTTTGGACTTTTGGCGTCAAGCGTGGCCGAGCATAGTCGAGGGACGAGGGACGAGGGACGAGAGCCAGATGGCAGCTCTCGACTCACGACTCACTTGGAGCGCGGAATAAATTCCGCGCTCCGCTTCGGTTGCGGCTTCGCCGCGCTATGGTGTCAGCGCTTCAGCGCTGGCAGGACTTGGATGTTTTTTTGCTTGCCTGAAGCGGTGGGGAGGATTTTCATCTCCAAGTGACATTTCCGTGCTCAACGGCTCACCGCGCAACCCTTGCACTCCTGCTTATGACCGCTTGTTCCCATTCTTCCGAAAAGGACACTCCCGCTAAAACAACCCCCGTGGTCGGCGTTGAACGTCAGATCACGCGCGGCGGTGGCGGACGCATTCTTTCCAACACCGGCGTCTGGTCACCGGATGACCGGTGGCTCGTCTATGACACTCGTTTTGGATCCGGGTTCGACGGCACGCGCATTGAAGCGGTGAACGTCCACACGGGAAAAATCAAGGTTCTCTACGAATCGAAAAACGGCGCGAACTGTGGCGTGGTGACGTGCCATCCGCGCACGAAGAAGGTCGTGTTCATCCTCGGCCCGGAAAATCCGACGCCCGACTGGCAATACGACTTCAGCCATCGCCAGGGTGTGATCGTGGATTGGGCGAAACCCGGCGTCGCGGTGAATGTGGATGCGCGCGATCTCACGCCGCCTTTTACGCCCGGCGCCTTGCGGGGCGGCTCGCACGTTCACGTGTGGGATGCGCACGGCGACTGGCTGAGTTTCACCTACAACGATGCGCTCGTGGAAAGCGACATCCGGGACATCGCCGTCAGCGCGCCCAGTCCGCACGTCCGCGTGCCGAAAAGCCATCCCCGGAATCACGATGGCGAATATTTTTCCGTGCTCGCCTCGCGCACGACGCCAAAGCCCGCGCCGGGATCGGATGAAATCAAACGCGCGTGTGAGGAAGCGTGGGTGGGCGACAACGGTTATGCCCGCGCGGACGGCGCGCGCCAGAAACGCGCGTTGGCCTTTCAAGGCAGCGTTCTGACGGCGAACGGCGAAACCCTGTCCGAAGTGTTTATCGCGGACCTGCCGGAGGATTTAACGAAAGCCGGTGAGTCGCCTCTTCCCGGCACGGCGGCCACGCGCCCAAATTCGCCGCGAGCCGCGGTTCAGCGGCGTCTCACTTTCACGGCGGAGCGCAAGTTTCCGGGCCTCCAGGGGCCGCGCCACTGGCTACGAAGTTCACCTGACGGCTCGCGCATCGCGTTTTTGATGAAGGACGATGCCGGCATCGTGCAGCTTTGGACGATTTCGCCCAACGGCGGCGCGCCCTCGCAACTCACGCGCAATCCGTGGCCGGTGGCGTCAGCGTTCACGTGGAGTCCGGATGGACGGCGAGTTGCGCACGTGATGGACAACTGCGTTTGTGTGACGGACGTGGCATCCGGCCAGACGCGACGCGTAACCGCTCGGACCGACGATGCCTCCACCCCGCTTTCCGAAGCCTGCGTCTTTGCGCCGGATGGAAGGAAGATCGCGTTCATGCGCCGGCTGGCTTCGCCCAAGGATCCGGCCAACCAGATTTGCATGGTGGAAATACCAGATTGAATTTGGGCAAGGAATCCGCGCGAAATGAATTGGGTTTTGGTTGGGGTCTTTCGGCTCACTTCTTCCGTTTTTGTCTTAGCGGCGGATACTGAACGTTTGATTGCATTCCTTTGGCATAGTACGCCAAGCTGCCGGATGAACGCCGGTCATGTGCTGGCGCGCTGACAAATAGATATTTATGAAACTGCCTTTGACCGGAGTGATACCGCCAATGGTGACACCGCTGCGCGGTCGGGACGAGCTCGATTGTGCCGGCTTGGAACGGCTCATCGAGCACATCGTCGGCGGCGGCGTGAGCGGCTTGTTCATCCTCGGCACGACGGGCGAAGGGCCGAGCCTCAGCTATCGCCTGCGGCGTGAACTGATTGAGCGCACCTGTCGGCAGGTTCGGGGCCGGGTGCCGGTGCTGGTTGGCATTACGGACACAGCCTTCGTGGAATCGGTGAATCTGGCGCGCCAGGCGATGTCTGCGGGCGCCACCGCGCTGGTCGTCGCGCCGCCTTATTATCAGCCCGCGGGCCAGCCGGATTTGAAGATTTATCTGGAGAACCTCGTCCCGGAATTGCCCCTGCCGCTGGTGCTGTACAACATGCCGACGTTGACAAAAGTTCACCTCGAGCTGGAGTTGGTGCGCCGCATGATGGATGAACCGCGCATCATTGGCCTGAAAGACAGTTCCATGAACATGATTTACTTTCATCAGGTCCTGGGTCTGCTGAAGCATCGCCCGGATTGGGGCTTGTTCATCGGGCCGGAGGAGCTGCTGGTCGAGGCGATCCTCGTCGGCGGGCACGGCGGCATACCTGGTGGCGCCAACATCTTTCCGCGACTCTACGTGCAACTTTGCGAAGCGGCGGCGGCTGGCAACCTCGACCGCTGCCGGCAGATCCAGTCACAAGTCATGCATATCAGCAATTCGCTCTATAAAATTGGAGGGTATTCCGCCGGAGTGATCAAGGGAATCAAATGTGCGTTGTCCTGCCTGGGTGTCTGCGACGATTTCATGGCCGAGCCGTTTCACCGCTTCGGCGCAGAGGAGCGGGCAAGCGTCCAGCGCCATCTCGCGGAACTGACGATTGCGATCGAAAAGCTGGCACCCGCGCTCAATCATCCAGCGCACTGACGCCCGCCCGCCCGTGGCCCGCGACTTCCTGAACGACCTCGCGCGCGAGTTGTTGCCCCCAGCCGATGTTTTGGGTGAGTTGCTCCCACAGCGTGGACATCTCCGTCAGCCAACGGTTTCCTGAATTTTCGCTTCGTTTACAACAAGTTCTGAAATAATTTTCGTGGCAG
>CAYIOH010000571.1:0-3026 GCA_964364975.1 uncultured Bifidobacteriaceae bacterium | reverse complement strand
TTTCAGACGCATGGACCCATTCCTGCAAGCCGCGATTGACGAGGCGAAGAAGGGACTTGCGGCGGGCGGCATTCCAATCGGTTCGGTGCTCGTGCTCGATGGCAGGATCATCGGGCGCGGTCACAATCAGCGCGTGCAGCACGGCAGCGTGATTCATCACGCGGAAATGAATTGCCTCGAAAACGCCGGGCGGCAAAAAGCATCCGTCTATCAACGTTGCGTGCTCTACTCGACGCTCTCACCCTGCCCGATGTGCAGCGGCGCGGCGTTGCTCTACAAAATCCCGCGCATCGTTGTCGGCGAGAATATCACGTTCCAAGGCCCGGAAGAATACGTCCGCTTGCAAGGCGTGAAGGTGGAGGTGTTGCAAGACCCGACCTGCATCCAGATCATGAAGGATTTTATCAAGGCGCGCCCGGAGCTTTGGAATGAGGATATTGGCGTTTGAACTCGTTTGCGTATTGCGTGTTTCGTCAAGTAGTGATCGCGCACCCTCCGTCACTTGACGCAACACGCAATACGCAACACTTGCCTCACGCCGCCGCCTGATCCTGCTTGCGCCGCACAATCGGCTGACTTTCGCCCAGCACCACGGGCCGCGTGATTTTGATGTTCAGGATGTCGCCGCTTTCGGGCACGTCGTACATCACGTCAAGCATCAGCTTCTCGATCAGTCCGCGCAGCGCCCGCGCCCCCGTGCCTTTCTTCATGGCTTGGGCCGCCAGTTCGCGCAGCGCGTCGGGCGTGAATTCCAGGTCCACGCCCTCCATCGCCATCAGCTTGGCGAACTGTTTGGTCAGCGCGTTCTTTGGTTCAGTCAAAATCGAAACCAACTGGTCCTCGGTCAATTCGGCCAGCGTCGTCACCACCGGCAGTCGCCCGATGAATTCGGGAATGTAGCCGTAGCTCAACAAATCCTCCGGCTCGACGTGCGCCAGGATTTGGTTGCGCGCCACGGACGCGGCCTTTTGCGCTTCGTCCATCGCGCCAAAGCCCATCACGTTCCGGCCCAGCCGCCGGTGGATGATTTTTTCCAGGCCGATGAACGCCCCGCCGCAGATGAACAAAATGTTGGTGGTATCCACCTTGATGTATTCCTGCTGAGGATGCTTGCGTCCACCCTGCGGCGGCACGTTGCAAATCGTGCCTTCGAGGATTTTCAGCAACGCCTGCTGCACGCCCTCGCCGGAAACGTCGCGCGTGATGGACGGGCTTTCGGACTTGCGCGTAATCTTGTCAATCTCGTCAATGTAAACGATGCCTCGCTGGGCGCGCATCACGTCGTAGTCGGCGCTTTGCAGCAGCCGCAGGATGATATTCTCCACGTCCTCACCCACGTAGCCGGCTTCGGTGAGCGTGGTGGCGTCGGCGATGGCGAAGGGCACGTCGAGAATCCTAGCCAGCGTCCGCGCGAGCAGTGTCTTGCCCGAGCCGGTCGGGCCGATCATCAGGATGTTGCTCTTTTCGATTTCCACGTCGGCGTGCGGGCCGGCGGGTGCGGGTGGCATCACGGTTTCACCTTCGGCGGTCGGAGCCGGCGCGGGTTGGATGCGCTTGAAGTGATTGTGCACCGCTACGGCGAGGGTTTTCTTCGCATGCACCTGGCCAATGCAATACGAGTCGAGCTGGCGTCGGATTTCCGCGGGCTTGGGCACCGCGAACTTCGGCTGATGTTTGCGGTGCTGAAGTTGAAGTTCGCGGTCGAGGACGTTCTTGCAAAGAATGATGCAGTTGTCGCAGATGTAAACGCCCGGGCCTTGGACGAGTTTACGGACTTCCGCGTGCGACTTGCCGCAGAAACTGCACATGGTGATGTTGGTGGGGCGGGCCATGTCTAAATGAAGAATGAAAAATGCAAAATGAAAAATGCCCAGGAATGCGCGGAATTCATGCAAGCTCCGTCATACGGCGACGGAAGTTTTTTCCACGCCGACGATTTCCTTCCGCGATTGCACGACCTGATCCACCAAGCCGTATTGCTTCGCTTCTTCAGAGGACATGAAGCGGTCGCGGTCCGTGTCGCGCGTCAACTCGTCCGCCGAGCGCCCGCAGTGCTTGGCAAGAATTTCGTTGAGCCGGTCCTTGAGCCGTAAAATTTCCTTTGCCTGGATGCTGATGTCCGTGGCCTGGCCCTGCACGCCGCCCCACGGCTGATGAATCATGATGCGCGCGTTGGGCAGCGCGTAACGTTTGCCCTTCGTGCCCGCCGCCAGCAACACCGCGCCCATGCTCGCCGCCTGGCCGATGCAATACGTGTTCACGTCGCAGGTGAGGAATTGCATCGTGTCGTAAATCGCCAGCCCCGACGTGACTCCGCCGCCAGGCGAATTGATGTAGAGATGAATGTCCTTCTTCGCGTCGGCCATCTGGAGAAAGAGGAGTTGCGCGATGATGATGTTGGCGACCATGTCATCCACCGGCGTGCCGAGGAAAATGATGCGGTCCACCAGCAACCGCGAGTAAATGTCCCAGCTTCGCTCGCCGCGCCCCGTCTGCTCGACCACGATGGGCACGAGAAAATTCTTTGTGTTTGATTCGTTGCTCATTCAGGGGCGCAACGTAGCGGAGGCGTGCGGACGCGTCAAGCCACGCCTACTTTGAGGACCGACCGGAATCTGCTTCACCTCGTTGAGCGGCCAGAAGGTTCGGTGCTGCGTTGATCCGTAGCTGCGCTCGTGAGAGCGCGGCCATCTTTTCGCCCTGGGAAATCAAGGGCGGGTTAAGGCTGGGAGAAAATTCGCTTCCAGATGAGCAACAGCGCACTAGCGAAATCTTGCGGTCGTTCGGCCATCCAACTCGTGACTTTCTCCGGCGCAAACCATCCGCCGCTGTCAATTTCATCCGGGTTCAGTTCGAATGGCCCGTCGTGCCGGCAGCGATAAACCCAAACGAATTCCCCGTCCGTTTCTTCGCACGCGTTGATTTTGAAGAGGCGCACCAGAGGTTGGGTTACGCTTAACCCGATCTCCTCGCGCAACTCGCGCACCGCACAGGCGTCGTAGCTTTCACCGCTGTCCAAATGCCCG
>CAYIOH010000570.1:0-3033 GCA_964364975.1 uncultured Bifidobacteriaceae bacterium | reverse complement strand
CCCCTGCTGGTGATCGGGGCCAATAACAAGAATACGACGGTCAAAATTTTGGTTGAAGATGCCAATGATACTTATGCAAACGGCGGAACCTACAGCATTGCCTCGGGTACCGTTACGATTCAAAAAGCTTTTACGGACGTAAATAAGCACGGCGGCCGGGATGCAGAGCCAAGATCGGTGCAACAGCAGGCGCTTGCGCATGCCTGTTTTTGAAGTTGAACCATTTCGTCGAACAGGTAATGCTCACCCGGTTGTCGCACCGTGCCAAGATTCCGCCATGACGCAAAACCATCCAAGCAAGCATTCGTTCATTCTCCTGGCTCTTTGTCTGCTCGGCATTGTTCTGGCGCTTTTCTACAAGAGTCTGTCTCCCGGCATGGTCGTCTTCTCCAACGACGGCCCGCTTGGCGCCATGAACCAGGAAGCGGTTCGTTTGCCTTCCGCTTTCACCGGCGTCTGGTACGATCTCAATGCGATTGGCACCAGCGGCGGCACTTCCGGTCCTAGTTTGACCCAAGGGTTGTTCTGGCTGCTGGGACCGCTTCATTTCGCCAAATGGTTTGTGCCGCTGGCCGTGCTGTTTGTGGGTTTGTGCGCCTGGCTTTGCTTCCGGCAATTGAAGTTGAGCGCCTTGGCCGGTGTGCTCGGCGGGCTGGCGGTGGCGCTTAATTCAGATTTCTTCTCCACCGCGTGTTGGGGCGTCGGAGCCCAAACGCTTGGTTTCGGTTTCTTCTTTTTGGCCCTGGCCGCGATTGTCAGCACGCCGCCGCGCTGGCCGTGGCTACGCTTCATCCTCGCGGGACTGGCGGTGGGCATGGGAGTCATGGAAGCGGCCGATATTGGAGCGATCTTCAGTCTATTCGTCGCGGCGTTCGTGCTGTATCAGGCTTGGGTAAGTGAAACGACTCCGGCCAGGCGCGTGGGTCTGGGAATCGCGCGGCTCGCGTTGGTGGCTGGCTTCGCGGTGCTTATGGCGGCGCAGTCACTCAATGTGCTGGTCGGCACAGGCATCAAAGGCATCGCCGGCGCCGAGCAGACCACGGAAGCCCGGGCGGCCCGTTGGGACTGGGCCACCCAGTGGAGTCTGCCGAAACGCGAGGCGCTCAGTCTCGTGGTGCCGGGTTTGTTCGGCTTCCGCATGGATACGCCTCAAGGGTTGCCGGAGTTTTTACAGGACCGTTACAAAGGCGGCAACTACTGGGGCGCGGCAGGCCGCGACGCGGCTTGGGACCGTTATTTCGAAGGCGGCCGGCAAGGATCGCCACCCGGTGGATTTATCCGTTACGGAGGCGGCGGAACCTACGCGGGCGTGCTTGTCGTGCTGGTCGCCGTCTGGGCGGGTATCCAATCGCTCCGCAAGGAAGGCTCGGTCTTTTCGCCGGGCAACCGGAAGTTGATCTGGTTCTGGCTGGGCGTGATGTTCGTTTGCTTGCTGCTGGCGTTTGGAAAACACGCGCCGTTCTATCAGTTCGTTTACGCCCTGCCGTATTTCTCGGCCATCCGCAATCCGGCGAAGTTCATTCATGTCTTCAGTTGGGCTTTGATCATTCTTTTTGCCTACGGCATCCACGGATTGAGCCGTCGCTATCTGGAGGTCGCCGCGACCGGGGCCGCGTCGCTGGCGGAGCATTGGCGAAACTGGTGGACGAAGGTGCGGGGCTTTGACCGGAAATGGAGTGTCGGCTGTTGGTTGGCGGTGGGGGCAAGTCTGCTTGGCTGGCTGATTTATGCCTCGGCGCGCAAGGGGCTGGAGAACTATTTGCAGACGGTCCAGTTTGACGAGGGTATGGCGAAGGCCATTGCGGGCTTCAGTTTCCGTCAGGTGGGTTGGTTTGTCCTGTTCCTGATTCTGGCGGTGGGGCTGGTGACGCTGGTGTTGAGCGGTTGGTTCGCGGGCCGCCGCGCGAAGTGGGGCGGAATTCTGCTCGGCCTTGTGCTGGTGGTGGACCTGGGGCGTGCCAATCTGCCTTGGATCATTTTTTGGGACTACCAGCAAAAGTATGCGACTAATCCGGTCATTGATTTCCTGCGCGACAAGCCCTACGAACACCGCGCGGCGATTTTTCCTGTGGATAGGTTTCTGCGTTTTGACCGTTTGCCCCGCGAGGCCGAGCCGCTCGTCAGGCTTTATTCCCAACTCAGCGGACTTTATGAAATCGAGTGGAAGCAGCACCACTTTCTTTACTACAACATTCAATGTCTGGACATCATTCAAGAACCGCGCCTGGCAACGGACAAGGCCGCGTTCGAAGGCGCGATCGCTTTCACGCCGTTGCGCCGCTGGGAGCTGACTAACACGCGGTATCTGCTCGCTCCGGCCGCGTTGCTGGAATTGTTCAACCGGCAAATTGACCCCGTTCAACAACGGTTCAAGATCGCAACGCAATTCGACATCGCGCCCAAGCCCGGCGTCTCAAACCCTTCGCGTTACGAGCACCTGACCGCCACACTGAACACGAACGGCCAATGCGCCGTGCTCGAATTCACCGGCGCGTTGCCGCGGGCGAAACTTTATGCGAACTGGCAGGTCAGCACCAACGACCCGGCCAAACTCCACGATTGGGTGAAGGACTTGCAGCCGCGCCTCCCAGCCGAATGGGGCGCGGCACTGGCCGCCCAGAGCACGACCGACCTGGCCACGCTCAAGCAACTGGCCGAGCCTTCGTTCGACCCCGCGCAAACCGTCTTGCTGGCCGAAGCCATCGCGGCAACACCCGGCACTAATCAAAATGCCGGCGAGGTCAAATTTGAAAGCTACGCGCCGAAACACATCGTGTTGCGGGCCAAGGCTGAGACGCCGGCGGTGCTATTGCTGAACGACAAGTTTGATCCGGATTGGAAAGTGTTGGTGGACGGAAAACCGGAGACGCTTTTGCGCGCCAATTACTTCATGCGCGGAGTTTATCTCCAGTCGGGGGAACACACGGTTGAGTTCAAGTTCGCGCCACGCATTTCCGGGCTCTACGTGTCCCTGAGCGAGATCGCGCTCCGGGTGCTTCTTGGCCGGTGGCGAGGGACGCTGAAGGAGCTGCA
>CAYIOH010000569.1:0-3033 GCA_964364975.1 uncultured Bifidobacteriaceae bacterium | reverse complement strand
CTGACGGATCATGCGCAGCCGGGCGAGGTCATCACGGTGGCGCTGCACGCTACCAACCGGCCTGGATCCGGCAGCCTGCTCGAAGCCCGGCTGGTGAACGGTCCCGGCGAGGCGCTGGTGGACGGCTTGCGTGGGTTGGTGAAGGACATCAACTCGGCGTTGGAGGATGCGGATTACGTGCCCGCTGCGGAGGCAGCCCATGCGCGAACGCTGGCGCATGACGCACTTCAAGCCCTGGACATTACCGCGTACCAAGCCTGCAACCGCGATGTCTTCCTTGCGTCGGTCGAAAAGGCCCGGGCGATTCTGTTGTCAGATCGCGCCACGGTGGAGGAGCGCCTGAAGAAAACCGCCGAAAACCTGGAGATCTTGAAACGAAAGATCCGAGAGGGACGCTCGGCAGGGCGGCAAATGCCTTATCAGGCCGCCGATGCCCGCGTCGTGGAAAGTTTTCTTCGATACGTGCGCGATGACCTAGCGGAAGACCATCCGGGCCATCAGCTCCGCGGACTCAAAGGAGCGGCGTATGTTGACCTGCTTTGCGAAAAGGCACTCAACGAAGATCCGGCCAGGGACGCAGCCGTGCCGCAGTACAAGACGGCGCCCTGGACAATCCGCGCCGGGGCGTTTTGGCAAAACGATCGCCCGGTGTACTTCACCGGCGTTGGCCACTTCGGACAAGTGCGCCAGGATATCCCGATTCTGAATGAGTACGGTTTGAACATTATTCAAATCGAGATGGGCCCAGCCAATGGCCTGCCGACTCCCGATACGGTGGATGTGGAATCCATCCGCCAGAATGTCGTGCAATGGCTGGACAAAGCCGCGGCTCACAACGTGGCGGTGAACCTGTTGATCTCGCCTCATTATTTCCCTCAGTGGGCTTTCGAGGCGGACCCCGCGCATCGCCAGTGCGGCCAGGGCTTCCTGAAAGTTTGCATCGAGGCCCCGAACACGCGAGCGGTGATGGAGAAATGGCTGGACGCGCTCATGCCCTTGATCGCGCATCATCCGGCACTACACAGCATCTGCCTCTCAAACGAACCGCAGTATCAGGGACGGTGCCGTTATGAGCGGGCAGCATTTCAGGCGTGGCTGAAGGCCAAATGGGGTTCAGTTCGGAACGCCAACCGAGTTTACGGCACGCAGTTTCGCCGGTTTGAAGACATCGAGCTGCCGCAGGAGGCGACTCATTACGGTCTGTATTTTGACCGGTGGCGTTTCACCCAGGACCGGTTCGTGGCGTTTCATGAAATGCTGCGCGAGCGCATCCACCGGTACGCCCCAGACCTGCCCGTTCATGCGAAGGTAATGTCACACGCCTTCGAAGACCCGGGCCGGTTCGAGGTGGGGATTGATTACGAACGGTTCCCGCAACTTGGCCGCATCGCGGGCAACGATTGCGTGATGGAGTTTACCGGCGAACGCCCTGGCGAATACGCTTGCGATTGGCAAACCATGGCGATGAATTACACACTGCAACACTCCGTCGCGCCGGACAGTCCGATCTTCAATTCCGAAAACCACCTGATTGCCGACGGGGACACGCGCTACATTCCGGAGAATTACATCCGAACCGTGTATTGGCAGGAGGCGATGCACGGACAGGGCGCGACGACGACTTGGGTGTGGGAGCGGGGGCAGAGCGGAGACCTGGCAGAGAACATTCTCACGCGGGCGAATTGCGTGCGCGCGTTTGGCCGCGTGGCGCTCGACCTGCAACGGCTCGCGCCTGAGGTCCACGCGTTGAGCCAGGCACCGGCCCAACTAGCCATCTTGTATTCTCGTTCGAGCCTGCTGCCGTCGAAAGATTACGTTGACGAAGCACGGGCGGCGTTCGAAGGCGCGTATTTTACGGGCGGCGTCACTGATTTCGTCAGCGAACGACAAATCGAATCTGGCAAGTTGACGCGGTACAAGTTGGTGGTGGTGCCGCGGGCGTCCCACGCGCCTGATGCGGTTGTTAAAGCCCTTAACGGCTACATTCAGAACGGTGGCATCGTAATGACTGTGGGCCGATGTTTCATGAAGGATGAGTATGGACGACCTCGAAAGCCGGGACTTATTCAATCGGGCCGGGGCCGGCTGGTCGCTTACACGGACCCACTGACCGCTCATGCGTACCGGGAGATTCTCGACCGTCTTCTTGATGAGGCGATGGCGACACGGTCCGTTCGGATCGAAGGCGTCCATGGCGAGCCGGTATGGGGCGTGAATGTGCGCGCGGTAGAAACAGACAGCCGATTACTGGTCAATCTGCTCAACCTGTCACGCGAGCCGCGGCTGGTGCGACTCGTGACCAAGCCCGCCGCCAGCCATGCCCTCAATCTGATGGACGGCAAGGAAATGGAATTTCCGTTCACGCTTTTGCCGCTGGAACCGGTGTTGCTGGTGCTAAAGCTGAGGTAGTGCTCGGCCTGCGCGAGGAGGTCGTCGAGGATTTGGAGTTTGCCCGGTTGCAATGGATGAACCCTGACCTGTGCGACACCACGATGCAAGATTGTCTGCTGGGATTTTGGACCAAGATTCTCCGCCACACTTGTCATCCGCTCGGAATTTGCAAGACTGAACACGCACATGAACTTGGCGTAAAACAGTTCTTCCCAACCCGCGCAACGTCAAGTAGCCAATCCTTATCAACCAACACATTCATGAACTCACCGAAACTGAGCAGGTCGAAACGCCAGTCAAACTGACCGCTCAGAACTTCCGCGCGTGGTCGAGCCGTTGAGCGGGCTTGGCAAAGAAGATTTGTGTCAAAGAAGATTTGTTGGATTTTCTCAAGCCACAGGGCAATCTCATCCCGCGATTAACACAAACCCCAGCCTATGAGAAACCGCCTACTCCGTGCCACAACCTGTTCCCTGCTGCTCGCGAGCCTCCCGATCTTCGGACGCGAAGCCGCGAATGAAGCCACCCTCTATCGCGACGCATTCGGCATCCCGCACGTTTATGCGCCCACACTCGAAACGGCGGCGTTTGCCGTCGGCTACGCGCAGGCGGAGGATCGGCTCGAGGAATTGCTGAAGAACT
>CAYIOH010000568.1:0-3034 GCA_964364975.1 uncultured Bifidobacteriaceae bacterium | reverse complement strand
CGCGGTTTCATCAACAAATCCTCACTTTTGCCAAATGACTTTCGGAACACCCTCTATTAGCCCGGGAACAAGATATGTCGTCGCCTGCCATAACAAAGGTTACAATTTGGCAAATAGCAAAGTCACAGAACTCAAAAAGCACCCAGAGATCATAAAGGTAATGGGGTTTATCAACGGTTTGGTGAACATGCGATACCTTGCAAAGCTGTTTACGAAGACTTTTGCCGGACGCCAGTGGCACGGAACGATCGGAGGAAAAACCGAGTGAACTGCTGCGAGATGCGCTGACAAGCGTGGAACTGAAGGACCAACCGTTCGCGCCAACACTCGCCCATAAGCTGGGCGATGTTCCGCACGTTCCCGGGTTGTTGCGCCGCATCGCGCCGCTCAGTGGCGCGGGCGACCGCGCCGCCGAGTGGTTGCTCAAGGTCGCCATCGAGCGCGGGGCGAATCATTACGAACGCGACTTCGATCCGAGCTTCCCGGCAGATTTGCCCGTCATCAGTGGTGAAAAAATCCTGCGGCTCATTCCTGAGTTGGCAATCCTCCCGCCGCCGGCTTTAATGTGGGCGTGTCACTAACGACAACCAAACGCCGCGCCAACCAACCCGCCATTGCGCAGGTGTCAGTCGCAACCTGGAAAGCGCTGCTTGCCGCAGCGGACGACTTCAACCGCCTCGCGCCGTGGGAATGGATGCACGATTCCCACATCGTCGGCTTGCGGCATCCGGTCACGAAGGAGGTGTTGCTCGGCTCGATCCTGGGCCGGCTGCGGACGGTGTTCGCGTTGCTGGTTTATCGCAACGACGCCGGTCGCCGCTGGCTGTTGAACACGATCTTGAACGACGGTGATCCGGGCGGGTTGGAGCGTGAGGACACGGCGTTCGAGCAGGATTTGGTGAAGGCGGAGTTCGTGCTCAAGCGCGAACTGGTGAAGGAGGATCAGGCCGTGCTGGCTACCGCCGGTTATTCGCCCGCAAACAAGCGCGGACACGCGTGGCCGCAATTTCGCAGTCTCGTGCCCGGCGGTTATCCGTGGCACATGACGCAGGTGGAGGCGGAGACGCTGCTGTTCGCCCTGCCGCGCGTGGCGGCGGTTGCGCGGCTGATGCGCACGCAGCCGCGCGTCTGGGACGATCATTGCAATGGCGACATTGGGTTCGTGCCGAGCGACTTCGATCCAGCAGCCGGCGAACTGCGCGCCGAACAACTCGACTGGCAACCCATGCTGCCGCCGCCGGAGCCGCTGCCCGATTTGGTTTCTTTCGACGAGCCGACGCAGGCGCGGCTGTTGAAGCTCACGCAGGTCAAGGGTTTTCACCTGGAGTTGGACGTGACGTATGCGTCCTTTCCGCTTGCCGATGAAGCGTGTCCGCGATTTCCCAAGCTGGCGATGGCGGTGGATCGCGCGTCGGGATTTGTCGGCGG
This sequence comes from uncultured Bifidobacteriaceae bacterium, assembly GCA_964364975.1. Taxonomy (GTDB): domain Bacteria; phylum Verrucomicrobiota; class Verrucomicrobiia; order Limisphaerales; family JADLHS01; genus JALOTT01. Next base: position 1,606 of record CAYIOH010000568.1, on the reverse strand, counting down.
CTTTCACCTGGCCGATTTCCAAGACCGGGACGGCGCGGCGGCACTCGCGACCGTGCTGCGGGACGCGCTGACGCAATTGGGTCACCGGCCCGAAGTCATCCGCGTTCAGCGTCCACGCGTAGCGGCGATGCTTACCAAGGTTGCGAGCCAACTCGGCATCCCCGTGCTCCCGGACGCGGAACTGGCGGAATTGAACTTCGCGCGCCAGAGCATGGAGCAACGTTTCAATCGCCGCCAGTGAGGCGGACCCCGCCGGCATGAATCCAGCGCAACCATTCATCACCGATTGCAGACCATGAAACCGTCCGCTCCAAAACGAGCCAAATATCCCGCGGGGACACTGATCGCTTACGGGCCGGACAACACGCGCGCCACCAAACTTGTCGCCTCGATCGTCCGGAGCGCGAATCCGCAGGAGGAAGCCATTCTGCATCGCTGGCTCACCAACGAGGGTGAGATTCGCAATGATCCTGCCATCGCCGCCGAGATCGCGGATTTTTTCAAGCAGCATGGCGTCACTACGACGGCGACGTATGACCGCATTTTCGGCTGCCCGCATGAGGAGGGAATTGATTATCCCATGGGCCGGACCTGTCCACGCTGTCCGTTCTGGGCGAAGATTGACCGCTACACCCACGAACCGATCAAGCCCTCTGAGCCGACGCGGACGCCGGAACAGATACTCGCCGAACTTTCCGTGGTGCGGGACTCACAGCCGCTGGAAGCGTTGCAAAGCGCCGACGCGCATCGCGAGGCGCTGGTCGCGCCGTTACTTCAGGCCATCGAACGCGGATTGGCCAATCCGTCCGGCCTGCCGGAAGGCGAAGGCATGTTATTCAGCTACGCCACCTATCTGCTGGCGAAGTGGCGCGAGCCGCGCGCGTATCCGCTCATTCTCCGCTGGCTCTCGCTGCCCGGCGAAGGGGCGTTTGATCTCGGCGGCGACACGGTGACGGACGATGGCAAGCGGCTGCTGGCTTCGGTTTGTGACGGCAATCTCGAACCGATCAAGCAACTCGCGCTGAACCGGGGGGCCAACGAGTATTGCCGCGGACAGGCGCTGGAGGCGCTGGCGTTGCTGGTCAACTGGGCGGAAGTGCCACGCGATCCGATCGAGGAATACTTTCTCTGGCTGGCACAGGAGGGATTGGAGCGCGAATTCAGCCAGGTCTTGAACAACCTGTGCAGTTCGTGCCTCGACATCGAAGCGTTGCGGGTGTTTCCAGAACTGCGCCGCGCTTATGCGGAAGGCCTCATCGAGACTGGCTTCATTTCGCTGAAGAACTTGAGCAAAGTCGAAGCCGGACCGCGCGGCAAGCGGGTCGCGCAACAGCGGGAATGGCACCCGCCGATCACGGATGTGGCCGAGGCGACCTCGTGGTGGGGATGTTTCAAACGCGAGCCCCGCCTGAGCGCCAAGCAACTCGCCGAATACGCGGGCCAGTTCCGCGAATCTGAACCGGACGCAATCGCCACGCCTTGCGTTGCGCCGCCAAAAGTCGGGCGTAACGAGCCGTGCCCGTGCGGCAGCGGGAAGAAATTCAAAAAGTGTTGCGGTGCGTGAATAAGCCGGCTGAACCCGAGTTAACCGTCCAAAACATAATGC
>CAYIOH010000567.1:0-3034 GCA_964364975.1 uncultured Bifidobacteriaceae bacterium | reverse complement strand
GAAAGGCAAAGCGGATGGCCTGCTGGTCAAGGAAGTCGTGGATTCTTTATTTTAAATTTTCTACCAGGCATGCACACCGTAAATATTTTAAATCACCTCATAGAGAATTATCAGATCTTAGTGTATTTTTTTATTTTTCTAGGATTAATTGTGGAGGGAGAATTTATTTTAATTTCGACGGGGATTCTTTTGCATTTGGGCGCTCTCAGTTTTTATTTTGTTTTAGTTTTTGTTTTTTTAGGACTACTCTGTAAAACTCTCTTGGGCTATTATATAGGAAGCTTGATTTATGATAAATGGAATCATACAAAATTTTTAAAATATATCGAAAAACGAGTTTTGAAGGTCATGCCACATTTTCAGCGACGCCAACCAGGGCCGGACCCCGCGGATGGCCGTGAAACTGATCAGCGGATCGTGAACCAGATTGGTGGGGATGTTCCAAGCTTCCAATTCGAACGGACGCAGCCCGGCAAAGTTGAACTGGCCGCGTGTGAGAACATCCCGCCCGGCGCCGATAACCGTAAGTGATGCCCGGGGCAAGCCCTCCGGCAGATCCCAGCCGGGCGCCAGCGCGCCCGCCACCCGCCGCAGATCGAAATCGGCTTCCAGCCAGAAATCCGTCGTCCGCGCGGCGAACGGGACATGGTCGCGCTCCAGGCGGGCGCGCACGGCGGCCAGCAAGGTGTTTTGCTCCGGGGCCAGGCCAATCACCGTCCAATCGCCCGCGCGGGCCAATTCGATGAGCCGCGGCGCGTCAGGTATTTTGAGCGACCAACCGCGACGGTCGCCCGGCGCAACAACAGGCCGGACGCCGGTCAATGATTCCAGCACCACAGCGAGGTTGGTTTCCCACAGGTCACTCCGCTCCGGGCTGAGGCGGATGGCCAAAACCAGTTCGCCCGGCTGGTTGGTCGCGTTGCGGACCTCAACATAAGATTCCTCCTGGACGAGGTCATCGAGCAAGGGACGCAACCGCGCGACGGGAGCGCCGTTGGTGGCGGCGTCGCCTTTGAGCAGTCGCCACGGGGCGAGCGAAAGTTTGTCGAGCGTCTGCGTTTCGAGCCTGGCGCTTTCGGGCAGCTTCCAAATGTCCATGAAGGATGCGGCGTTCGTATCGGCGGCGAGCCGGTTTTTGCCCAGCCAATGAACGCGCGCGACCGTTTCCTCCGGCGGACTGGACGCAGAGGGCGCACCAGGGCCGGGTTCGGATTTCTTGCAACCAGCGCCCGCCGCGGCGATGAGCGCCGCAACCAAAGCAGAGTTGATACACCTGAAAAACATAGGCGGCGTTTTGTGCCACAGACCCGCGCGTTCCGCAATCGGAATCAGCGGCTGGAACGGACAGACACCAAACCGGCGCTTGATTCGCCCGGCTCAATCCGCATAGCGTGGAGACATCCGATGCAGCAACGATTCAACGATAAACCGACCCGCATGACCGGGTCGCCGCCGCGTGTCGGGGTCACCGCCATCATTTGTCTCTTGCTGGCACTGGCCGTGTGGGCCGTGTTCGGTCAGACCCTTCACCATGAATTCGTCAACTACGACGATGATAAGTATATTTACGAAAATTCCGCCATCACCCAAGGACTTAGCTTGAAGGGAGTCGTCTTGGCGTTCACACATATCAATGCTAGCGAATGGTATCCCTTGACCTCCCTCTCGCACATGATGGACTGCCAGCTCTACGGACTGAAGCCCGGCGGTCATCATCTGACCAACGTGCTGCTCCACGCGGCGACCGCCATCCTGTTGTTCCTAGTGCTCCGCAACCTGACGAGGGCGTTCTGGACCAGCGCGTTCGTGGCAGCGGTGTTTGCCCTCCATCCATTGCACGTGGAATCGGTCGCCTGGGTGACAGAACGCAAGGATGTGTTGAGCGGTTTGTTCTTCGTGTTGACGCTCGGGGCTTATGCCCGCTATGTCCGGCGGTCAGAAAAGGGCGGACCGCAAGCCGAAGGCAACCCTTGGGCATTCAGCCTCCGACCTCTGGCTTCCAGCGATTACTGGCTTGCGCTGCTGCTGTTTGCTCTGGGCCTGCTGTCCAAGACCATGTTGGTGACGTTGCCGTTCGTTTTGCTGCTGCTGGACTACTGGCCGCTCAACCGGCTTGAACGCTCAACTTCCAACTCTCAACTCTCAACTGTGAAGCGGCTGGTTTGGGAGAAGATTCCATTCCTGCTGTTGAGCGCCGCCTCCTCTGTGGCCACCATCCTGGCGCAAGAAGGTGCGATTCAATCGGTTCAAAATCTAAGTTTTTTGTCGCGGATTGGTAACGCGTTGGTGTCCTACGCGGTTTACCTGTGGCAAATGATTTATCCGGCGGGGTTGGCGGTCTTTTACCCCCATCCTGGAATGGCGTTCTTTTACCCTCATCCGGGAAACCAACTTTCCATTTGGACGGTTGGTTTGTGCGTGGTGGTCTTGAGCCTCATCACTGTGGGCGTAATGAAGTGGCAGCACAAACGGCCTTACCTGCTGGTGGGCTGGCTGTGGTATCTGGGCATGTTGGTGCCCGTGATCGGTCTCCTGCAGGTGGGAAGCCATGCGCGGGCGGATCGCTACACCTACCTGCCGCACATAGGACTGTATGTCATGGTGGCCTGGGGGGCGATGGATTTGTGCGTTGCCTGGCGCTGGCGCCGCGTCGTGCTGCCGACCGCCGCCGCGCTGATTCTGACGGGCTTGCTGGTTCTGGCCCAGGTCCAGACCGGACATTGGCGCGACAGTATTTCCCTCTGGACGCACGCGCTCGCTTGCACCTCGGGAAATTCCTCGGCCCACATCAATTTAGGTGTCGAGTTGGCCGAACAAGGGAAGTTGGATGAAGCCATTCCACACTTAGAGCGGGCGATCCAACTCAAACCGGATTACACCGAAGCCCACAATAATTTAAGTTTCGCGTTGACCCAACAAGGGAAGTGGAATGAAGCCATTCGACACTTCGAGCGGGCGCTCCAACTCAAACCCGATTATGCCGAAGCCGCGTGTAATCTGGCGCGGTTGCTGGCGACTTGCAGCGAAGCGCAGT
>CAYIOH010000566.1:0-3037 GCA_964364975.1 uncultured Bifidobacteriaceae bacterium | reverse complement strand
TACAAGTTCGGGCTCGTCTACGGCAACTTCGAGTGGATGGCGGGCTTCACGCTCATCCTGCTTTCGCTTTTTTTCGCGCCGCTCTATCTCCGCTCCAAAGTCGCCACGCTGCCGGACTTTCTGGAACGCCGCTTCAACCGCAATTGCCGCGATGTGCTGGCCGTCGTCTCGCTCTTTTCCGCGCTGGTGATTCACATGGGCGTGGCGCTGTTCACGGCGGCGTACGTGTTGCGCGGCATTCTTGGGTTGGAGCCGGGGGCCACGATCCTCGGGATGGACGCGCTGTGGCTGTTCATCGCCGCGCTCGGGTTGTTGACCGGGATTTACACGATGCTCGGCGGCTTGCTGGCGGTGGTCTGGACGGAGAGCGTGCAAACGGTGCTGCTGCTCATCGGCGCGGTGGTGATCACCGTCGTGGGCTATCTGAAAGTCGGCGGCTGGTCTCACCTCGCGCAAACGCTGGCGTCACATGCGCATCCGCTGGCGACGCCGGGCGGCGATGTCACCTGGGGCACGGGCAACTTCCTCAACCTCGCGCGGTCCGCCGGCGATCCCTCGGGGCTGCCGTGGTATTCCATTCTGCTCGGCTATCCGGTGATCGGCATCTGGTATTGGTGCTGCGACCAAACCATGGTGCAGCGTGTCTTAGCGGCGAAGGATGAGCGGCACGCCCGGCTGGGCCCGCTGTTCTGCGCGTTCATCAAAATCCTGCCCGTGTTCATCTTCGTGCTGCCGGGCGTGATTTGCGTGGCCCTCGTGCAGCAGAATGCCTTTGGCGGCGAAGCCCCCAAGACGGCGGCGGACACCTACACCTTCCTGGTCACGCATCTGCTGCCCATCGGGCTGAAGGGCCTGGTCGTGGCGGCGATGCTGGCGGCGGCGATGCAAACCTGCTCCGCCGCGCTCAACTCCACCGCCACGCTCGTCGCCTACGATCTCTTCAAGCGCCACAACCCGGCGATCAGCGACCACAAGCTCGTCACCATCGGCAAGGTCACGACCGTGGTCGGCACCCTCCTCGCCATCGTCTGCTCGCCGTTGTTCGGGCACTACACGACCATCTTCGAGGGGCTCAACAAACTCATCTGCTACATCGCGCCGCCCATCACCGCCGTGTTCCTGGCCGGCGTGTTTTGGAAAAAGGCTTCCGGGCGGGCCGCGTTCCTCACGCTCATTGCGGGATCGGTTATGGGGGCGGTGGTTTTCATCATGGATTTCTGGCGCAAAGACATCGCGACCGGGCTGCAGGATTTCAGTCTGGGTCTCGCCGGCGCGCACGAAACTTTCTGCCGTTACTTCATCAACGACTGGATGCTCACCTCGTTCTACATGCTGGTCGCGTGCTGCGGCATTTTATGGATCGGCTCGAAGCTGATGCCGGAAACGGTGAAGGACGAGGCGAAGCTGCTGATCTGGGAAGACTGGCGCGAGCCGTTGCGCGGCGAGGCGGGCGGACGCGGCTTGGGCAACTACCGCGTGCTCACCGTGGTCGTGCTCGCGACTTTCGTTGTGCTTTATTTGATTTTCCGCTAATCAAGATGTTCGGGCGACCTCTGCACGCGCTATGACAACGTCACGATTCTCTGAGTGGTTCGCCTTCGGCGCGCTGACGTGTTGGATGGGTCTCGGGCTGATGCGTGCTCTCATGTTGCGGGCGCGCGGAGTGTCGGTCTTCGTGGGGGATCGGCAGCGGACCGGCTGGCAGATGCTGGCCGATACGGTGATGGTTGCGTGTCTGCTGGCCTTCGCCTACGAGATCATTGCGTATGCGTGGCAGCTTCGTTTTCACATTGGACCCTCGGTTCTGGAAAGGTCGGTGGTTGATGGGCTAGCCAGCCAGGCGTTGGGAGCTCTGATCGTTACCGGTGCATTGATACTCTTCGGCATTGCGCTCCGCGACCTCGGGGCGTCGTGGCGGCTGGGTTTGGACCGGAGTGCGCCTGGACCTCTGGTCACGGGAGGCGTCTACCGCTGGACACGGCATCCCATATACGTTGCCTTCGACCTACTGTTTGTGGGGACGTTCTTGCTGATCGGTCGGCTATCTTTCTTGGTGCTCGCCTTGGTTTGGGTGCCGCTGCTACATGCCATCATGGATCGAGAGGAGCGGTTTCTCACGGGACTTTACGGTGATGCTTACCGAGATTACTCCAGACGCGTCGGGCGCTATTTCTTTAGGCAACGACATGAATGAGAACCACACGCGGCCGAAGCGCTGCACCGAATGGCGGCCCCGCGACGCGGCTGGGCAATTCGGGCGTCATGCAGGGGCCGCCATCGGTGAGCTGATCGTTGGGCGACAGAGACGCCGTCTGCGAGTTATGAATGCCAACACGTCAGTGACAACGGTTCGAGTGAACAAGATTGCGGCAAACTTAGTTGGCAGCCTGTTGACAGTTCTACTTTGTGCAGCCTTTATCGCATTCGCCCGCTTGCTTCCATATTACTCTCCCTCTGGAGCTTTGTGGCACGCTCCGGCGGTTCTGATCTCAATCGTTATGGTGATCGTAGTTCACGAAGCGCTGCATGGAGTAGGCATGGCTTGGTTCGGCAAAGTCTCCTGGCGTGACATCCGGTTTGGTTTCATGGGGCGGGCGTTGATGCCGTATTGTCATTGCACTGTGCCGATGTCCGTTCGTGCCTGCCGTCGTATGGCTCTCTTCCCGCTCTGGACCACAGGAGGTGTCACGCTGGCATTTCTGCTCGCGTTCCCTGCTGATTGGGTCGGCTTCATCACGGGTTTTACCGTTGCCGCCTGTGTCGGGGATGTCTGGATCGTAGCGAGACTGCGACGATTCGCTGACGACTGGCTTGTGCAGGACAGCCCTTCTGAAATAGGTTGTGATGTTTTCTCACCAGTCACACAAACTGTCACCTAACAACAAGACGCTATGAAACACATCCCACTGCTGCTCCTGATCGGTCTGCTCGCCGGTTGCGCGACGCAACAACCGCCGCAACGTTACGCCTGGATCACCGGGCTTAGAGCATTTACATAAATGATGTAGCTTGACTTGGAAGGAGTGAGATGCCAGGA
>CAYIOH010000565.1:0-3040 GCA_964364975.1 uncultured Bifidobacteriaceae bacterium | reverse complement strand
CTCGCCGGTCACGGCTCGCCGGTTTCTCCGAAAAAGGCTTCTTCCGCAGATAGAAGCTTCCGCTTTTTTCAATCCTTTTCGTCATGGGTGTTGGCCGGGGCTTTTACCCCCATGAATCCCCCTGCTCATTGGGTAGGGACGTGTTACACCCCGGCCCAGATATGCAGGAGAATAATGGGCACCCGTGGCACGCCGCCCGACCATGCCTGCCGCGATGGGATGACAATGGCGAAAGAAAGCCCGTAGGGCTGGCATATTTGTAGATCATGAAATTGCTAAATGAACCAAGCTCCGTAGGAGCGGCATCTTCCGAATATGTCGCCCCGACGGGGCTGGATATAATATTGGTTTGTGGTTGCTACAAAGATGTCGCGCCTACGGCGCTGGGAATTGGCCGCGCCGCCTTGCCTTATGGCGGGCAGAGGACTACCCGCCCCACCCAATAATTCAGAAGCAAAAAATCAATTGAAATAGAACGAACCCGGAAACAAAACCAACCATGAAACCAACCCTCGACTCCTCCCCAAGGCTCGTAGCAGCGTGCGTCAGTCCGCTCAATCTTCCTCATCTGCGCTGCGCAGACTCCAATCCGGAACCAGTTAGAGCCGACTCACGTCGGCTGCTACGGGAAACGGGCGCGGCCCTGCTCCTGGGCCTTGCCTGCCTGCTGCTCGGCGCGCTGCCAACGGCGCAGGCAACCACCATTACCGTCGCCAACCTCAATGACAGCGGCCCCGGCTCGCTCCGCCAGGCCATCGCCGATGCCGCGCCGGGCGATACCATTGATTTCGCCGTCACCGGCACCATCGCGCTGACCACCGGCGAACTCCTTGTGACGAACAACCTGACCATCCTCGGCCCCGGCCCCGGCAACCTGGCGGTGGACGGCAACGCTGCCAGCCGCGTGTTTCACATCACCAATGCCGTCACCGTCGCCATTTCCAGCCTGACCGTCACCGATGGCGTCGGCGCACCCGCTATTTTTAACTCATCCTTAGTTATTGGCGGTGGCATCTACAACGACCACGCGACGTTGACGGTGAGCAACTGCACCGTCAACGGCAACTCGGCCGAAGACGGTGGCGGCATCTACAACGACCATGCGATGCTGACGGTGAGCAAGAGCACGATCAGCGGCAACTTGAACTACGGAGGGACCCTCGGCGGGGCCGGCGGCGGCATCTTCAACAACGGTTCTGGAGGCAGCGCGACGCTGACGGTGAGCGACAGTACCCTCAGCGACAACTCGGCCGGCGCTGGGCAAGGCGGAGGCATTTACAACAGTCTCGGGATGCTGACTGTAACCAACTGCACCGTCAACGGCAACTCGGCTTCCACGGGCGGTGGCATTCGAAACGACGGTCAATCCGGCAGCGCGACCCTGATTTACAACAGTACCTTCAGCCACAACTCAGCCGGTAGTGCAGGCGGTGGCATCTTCAACATCGGTCAATCCGGCAGCGCGACGCTGACTGTGAGCAACTGCACATTCAGCGATAACTCAGCCGTCGTCCTCGGCGGCGGCATCTTCAACAATGGTGAATCTGGCAGTGTGACGCTGACGGTGAGCGCCAGCACCTTCAGCGGCAACTCAACCTTCTATGGATTTGACGGTAGCGGCATCTTTAACGATAGTGCGACGCTGGAGATCGGGAACACCATCCTGAATGCTGGCGCTTCGGGCGCGAATGTCGGGACCCTGGGCGGCACGGTCACATCGGATGGCTACAATCTCAGCAGCGATGCGGCGGGCGGTGACGACCACAGCACTGGCCCCGGCGGTCTGCTCAATGCCACGGGCGACATCCGCAATACCGATCCCATGCTCGGCCCGCTGGCCGACAACGGCGGCCCGACCTTCACTCATGCGCTGTTGCCCGGCAGCCCGGCGATTGATCACGGCAAGAGTTTCGGCCTGACGACTGACCAGCGCGGATTTTCCCGGCTCGTGGATGATGCGTGCATCGCCAACGCGGCGGGCGGGGATGGCAGCGACATCGGCGCGTTTGAGGTGCAGTCGGTGTGTCAGCCCGTCGATTTCAGGATTACGGCCATCAAGCAGATTGGGAGCAGCGAGGACCTGCGACTGAGCTACACGACCGTGCTCGGCAGCAATTACGTGGTGCAGACCACATCGAACCTCGTGAGCGGCAGTTGGACGAGTCTGCCCGGCACCAACGTCGGCATCGGTGTGGTCATGCAGAGCATCGTGACCAACGCCCTCGCCGCGCCGCAGGGCTTTTATCGCGCTCAGCAATTGCCCTGAGAGCATGAACGGGTCAGTCCGAGGGATTGACCACCCAACCGCCCCGTGCAGTCGGCCAGCCGTCCTACTCGCGCGTTTGACTTGCGCAACCGATACGCCTAGTTTCTGCGCATGACTGCCATTGAAGAACGTCGCCTCAAAGTCCTGTTAAAAGACGCCGTCGTGGAAGTGCTCGAAGAGCGCCATGACCTCCTGCGGGAAGCCTTGCAGGAAAGCCTCGATGACCTGGCCATGCTCCGAGCGATCCAAGACGGGGAAAGGTCGCGCCTCACGAGCCGGAAAAAAGTCTTCCAACGTCTCGCCCGCGCCGCTTGAACACCGCCTTCCGCGAATCTTTCGAGGCAGACTTGTCTGCCATCAGTGACTCCGCGTTACTTCGCCGAATCCGGAAAGTCATTGAGCAGGTGGAAGCGGCCCGGACTTTCCAGCAGATTCCCAATCTCAAACGCCTTGAATCCACGGGCAAGTATTACCGGATCCGCGTGGGTGATTACCGGGTGGGGTTTGTTTTTGAGAATGGCGCGGTCACTTTCATTCGCTGCTTGAACCGCAAGGAAATCTACCGCTATTTCCCATGAACGGGTCCGGAGGATTGACACAAAACCGTCGGGCGGCTTCGCAATGGTCATGCTTCGCGCGTCGCCCCCAAGTCCGCCGCCGTTCAAGCTTCCGCTGGTCAAAGTTCCTCGCCAGCGCAGAACACGGTGACTCGCGCTCGCGGTTTGGGTTCGTCGCTCGACTCGCAGGAAAACTGGAACAGGTTTGAGCCGCTAG
>CAYIOH010000564.1:0-3045 GCA_964364975.1 uncultured Bifidobacteriaceae bacterium | reverse complement strand
CTATTTCTTCTTTTTCGACAGCGGCGTCAAGACCGAAGCGGTCGGTGGTGCCACGGTGGCGGGGGCGGCGGTGCGGGTTAATTTCGTCTGCACGATGGTCAACAGGTTTTGCACTGTCCAGTAAAGCGCCAGTCCCGACGAATAATTGTAGAGGAACACCAAGAACATCAGCGGCATGTAACGCATCATCTTCTGCTGCATCGGGTCCATGCCGGGCGAGGGCGGCGTGAGGTGGGATTGCCAGAGCATCGTCACGCCCATGAGCAGCGGGAGCAGGTTGAACGGAAAATTCAGGCCGGGAATCATAAAGAGCGTGTCGGCCTTGGACAAATCCGCGACCCAAAGGAAACTCGCGCCGCGCAGTTCGATGGCGCTGCGGATCATGTAGAAAAATCCGATGAACACCGGCATTTGCAGCACCATGGGCAGGCAACCGCCGAGCGGGCTGACCTTGTTCTCCTTCATGAACTCCATGGTCTTCTTGTTCATCTTGACCGGGTCGTCCTTGTATTTCTCCTTGATCGCGGCCATCTGCGGCTGAAGCGCGGCCAGGCGCTTCATCGAACGCGTGCTCGCCTGCGTCAACGGCCAGAACAGCACCTTGATGATGACCGTGATCGCGATGATGGCCCACCCATAGCCGAGGTTGAACGTGTTATGCAGCCAGTTCATCCCGAGCAAGAGCGCCTTGGAGAAAAATCCGAAGAATCCGCCAAAGCCCATGATGAGGTCCACATTGTTCTGAAAACGGTTCGCAATGCGCGCCAGCGTCCGATATTCCTTCGGCCCGGCGAAAAGGTTGAAGTGTCGCTCGACCGCCTTTCCGGGGTCGAGGGTCACCGACGGGTAAACGAACCCGGTCTGCAAACCTTTTGGCAGCGGGGCGTTTTTTTGGTTCGCCGGAACTTCGTCGTCGCCCGGTCGCGGCAATTCCACCGGCCGCGACACGATTTGCTGGGCCGGCTCCTTCGGCATCGCCACGAGCGCGAAAAATTGATTATGCACCGACGCCCAGAATACGTTGCTCGTGCCGGCGACGTATTCCGACCGGGGTTGTTTGGCGGACACGCCCACACACGACAAGAACGAGGCGTTGTCGAACCACGCCGCGGTGATCTCCTCCTTGGCCGCGCCGTCATACCACATCAAGCCCATGTTCTGGGCTGCGTCTTTGTCGTCCGGGCCCATCGGCGTGGCCGTGCCGATCGTCCACTCCTGCGCCGGCAATTTCAGCGGCGCGCCGGACGTGTTTTCCAACCGCACCGTCGCACTCACGAGGTAGTTCGTGGTGGGCTGGAATTCTTTGACGATGCGCAGGCCGTTCGTGAGCGTTTTTTCCGCGCGGACGCCCTTGGCGCTTGTTGTCAGCGTGAAAATCCCGTCGCCTTGCACGGATTCGTCGCCCAGCACGGCCAGCACCGGGATCGAAACATGCGCGTTCAGTTCGGCCAGATTGTTGGTGAGCGGCTGCTTCTTGCGCGTGCGCGAAACCGTTTCGGGATACTTCAGCAACTCAACGAGCTTCAGCCCGCCACCGTGCGACGTGAACGTGTAGCGCGCGTTGTCATTCGCGAACACGCGGGTTTCCTCGTCGCCGCTCGCGACGAACACCGGCTTGGGCGGCGCGGGCGGCGCGACGACCGGTGGTGGGACGGAAGTTGCGGCTTGCGTGACATGGCTCGTGGTGGCTGTCGGCGCGGAGGCGGCCGCGGAAACCTCGTTCGTCGCATGGTGGGTCACCGGTTTGGGCGGATATAACTTGGGAACGATCACCATGGACCACAGCGCGATCAGCCCCATGCACCCGGCGATGACAATGATTGATTTACGATCCATGACGGGCGGATTTTAGATTGGAGATTGGAAATTCAAGATTCACCGGCGGCACCGGATCGTGCCCGCAATCACCCCACGGATGACAGCGGCAGATGCGTTTCGTGGCGAGCCAGCTTCCGCGCCCTGCGCCGTGCGTTCGCACCGCGTCCAGCGCGTATTCCGAGCAACTCGGCGTAAACCGGCACTGGCCCGTCGGCCCGAACAGAAAAGCTTTCGCCGGCGACAGCGTCCAGCGATAGACGCGCACCGCAAAAACCAAAATATGTTGAACTGAATTCATTCTCTTGATGGTAGGGCCGACCTGCCGGTCGGCCTGGACGCGCGGCAGCGCGTCCCTACCAGGTCAAAATTCTTTTCAATCGCTTTAGCCATTCAATAATCCCGCCCGGCTCATCGTCGCCAGAAAATCTTTTTCCACGCCGGCCAACCCCCGGCCCACGATGGACTGTCGCGCCACGAGCACCAAGTCCACCGGCTGCGTCAGTTCATTTTGATGCGCGCGGAAAACCTCGCGCATCAGCCGCCGCGCCCGGTTGCGCACCACCGCGCCGCCGATTTTTTTGCTGGTCACCACCCCGAGCCGGGTCGTCGCGTCCGCCGGCAGCCGCCGCCAGTTGGCGATCAGGCAACCCAACACCGCGCGCTGCCCCTCCTGCCGCGTCCGCGTGAAATCGCGTCCTTGTTTCAGACGCTGCGAACGCGCAAAGCCCAGCCGTTTCGGCGATTTCTCGTTCATGGCCGGAAAAAGGCTCAACGAGTCGGATGACGGTTGCGGTTGGAGTCCGCGCTTGAGCGTGCCTTCCGGCGATGCAGCCTGAAGGCTGGACTCCAGCCGGCGCTCACACCGGCGTCAGGCGTTTGCGGCCCTCGCGCCGGCGGTTGGCTAGAATGGCCTTGCCGCTCTTGGACGAATTCCGGTTCAAGAAGCCGTGTTGTCGTCTGCGCCGGACTTTTGACGGTTGGTATTGGCGTTTCATAAATTGATCGCGATTTCACACCCGACACCCCGAGCGTCCAAGCCGCGATGCGCTGGAATCACTCCGTTTGTCGGAGCGCGGGAGAATATCAGTGAAAAGGCGGGTGTCAAGCGAGGCAACGTGGTTGGAAACATACAACCGTAATTCCGAAGTTGAACGGTAGAGCGCAAGCGGCGCGCGGCGTAAAGAGCCTGTGTGAAAAATTCCCGCTTACTTTGAACATGCCTGTGAA
>CAYIOH010000563.1:0-3047 GCA_964364975.1 uncultured Bifidobacteriaceae bacterium | reverse complement strand
TCGCCGCCTGGTCGGTGGGCTTGACGATCATTTCGTCAATGTTCACGTGCGGCGGACGGCTGGCGACCCAAACCAGTGTATCGGCGATGTCTTCCCCAACCAGAGGATACGTTCCCACGTAAGGTTTCTTCGCGCGCTCCGCGTCACCTTTGAAACGCACCAGCGAAAATTCCGTCTCCGCCAGCCCGGGCGCGACCAGGCAAACGCGAATTCCCGTGCCGCACAATTCCAACCGTAACACCCGCGTGATCTGCGCCGCCGCTGCCTTGACGCCGCAATACGCCGAGCCGCCCTCGTACGGCCAGCGGTCCGCATGCGACCCCACGTTGATGATGGACGCGCCCGCGTCATGAGGCAGCAATGGCAACACCGCGCGCGTCATCCGCAGCACGCCCAGCACATTTGTTTGGAGCATGGTCTCCCAATCCTCGTCCTTCCCCTCGGCCACCGTGTCCAGACCCAGTGCGCCGCCGGCGTTGTTGATGAGAACGTGAAGATTTCGGATTTCGGATATCGGATTCCGGATTTTCTCACGCGTCCACGCGACAAATTCCTCGACGCTGGCCGTTTTGCTCACGTCCAACCGGTGAATATGTGCTTCCGCCGCTCCAGCCTGCCGCGCTTCCGCCGCAACCTTTTCCAACCGATCCACCCGCCGCGCCCCGAGTAAAAGCTTGGTGCCTTCCGCACCAAATGCCTGTGCCGCCGCCGCGCCAAACCCGGACGATGCGCCGGTGATCAACACCCACTTGTCTTTCAGTGAAAACTTCATGCCGGAAGAAATATCACAGTGAGCCGCAAAGTGGGAGAAATGTTTGGTGCCGTAGTGCGCCGAAAATCGTTTTGACTTTCGGGGGCTGGCCCCTAGATTTGTCCCGCTCTGGTTGGGGTCGTAGCTCAGTTGGTAGAGCGCCTGAATGGCATTCAGGAGGTCAGGGGTTCGAACCCCCTCGGCTCCACCAGCCTTCGCGCGGAGACAAGCGCAACGTGAAGGCTGGCCGCGGACAGGCAGGGAAGTTCTAATTTCCAAACGCGGCGCTTGACGCGGCGGCATTTGTTCAAGCTCACGACCAACCCGAATTGAAGCAATGAAAGTCACGCTCAACTGGCTCAAGCAATACGTGGATTTCGACTGGTCGCCGGAACAACTGGCCGAGCGGCTTACCATGCTCGGATTGGAAGTCGAGGGCTTGCACAAGATCGCCGGCGAGTTCGAAGGCATCGTCATGGCGCAAATCCTCACGCGCGACAAAGTTCCTGCCGCGGACAAGCTTTCCGTCTGCAAGGTCAATGACGGCAAGGGCGAGCGCACCATCATTTGCGGCGCGCAGAATCACAAGCCCGGCGACAAAGTGCCGCTCATCCTGCCGAACTTCACGCTGCCGTTGAAGCCGGGCGACAAAGAGCCGTTCGTCATCAAGGAACGAAAAGTTTTCGGCATCGTCAGCCAGGGCATGATGTGTTCGCCGCAGGAGCTTGGCTTGCCGGATCAGGTGGATGGTTTGCTCATCCTGCCCGAGAGCGCCAAGATCGGCCAACCGTTCGCTGAATATCTTGGCCGCACCGGCGGCGATGTGGTTTACGATTTGGAAGTTACGCCGAACCGTCCGGACTTGAATAGCGTCATCGGCATCGCGCGCGAAATCGCGGCGGTGTCGGGGAATATTCTGAAGCTTCCCGACCTGAATTCGGTAGGGACGCGTTACACCGCGGCCCAAACTTCTTCCCGGCAAAATGGGGACGTGGTGGAACGCGTCCCTACCGACGAACTGGTTACCGTCCGCATCGAAGACGCGGAACTTTGCCCACGTTACACCGCGCGCGTCGTCAAAGGCGTGAAGATTGGGCCAAGCCCGGATTGGCTGCGCTCAACCTTGGAAAAGGTCGGCATCCGGAGCATCAGCAACGTCGTGGATGTGACGAATTATGTGATGCTCGAAGTCGGCCAACCACTCCACGCATTCGACTATCATCTCATCGCCAAAGGTGCGAATGGGAAGCCCACAATCGTCATCCGTCGCGCGACCGAAAAGGAGAAGTTCAAAACACTCGACGGCGTCGAACGCACGCTCGCGGGCGACATGCTCCTGATTGCTGACGAACAAAGAGGTATCGCGCTCGCCGGTGTCATGGGCGGGCAGAACACGGAAATCAACGACCGCACACAAGACGTGTTGATTGAGAGCGCATATTTTTCGCCGACGAACATCCGTCGCACAAGCAAGGCGCTCGGTTTGCGCAGCGAATCGAGTTATCGCTTTGAGCGCGGCGCGGACATTGGCAGCGCGGACTGGGCGAGCCGTCGTTGCGCGCAACTCATTCTTGAAACCGCCGGTGGCGAACTGGCTGAGGGTGTCGTGGACGCCTACCCGAAGCTGGCGGGGCCGAAGCAAATCACGCTGCGACATCACAAGGTAGGCGAACTGTTGGGCGTGCCCATCCCGCCCGCCGACCAGATTCGCTTCCTTGAGAGCCTGGGTCTGCGACGCAACGATACGACGAGCCCGCACCACGTGCCTCTGGTTGAGGCCAGCGTGGATACCACATCGTTGCTCAACAAGAAGATGATCGTCGGTGAACCGGAAGGGAGCGTCACGTTCCGCGTTCCGACCTGGCGCGTGGATTTGAAGCGCGAAGCGGATTTGATCGAAGAGATCGAACGACTCTACGGCGTGGATAAAGTTCCGGCCACCGCGCCGCGCGGTGCGATTGGCTCAAACGCTTTTGATGCGGTTCACGATCAGATTGCCGAGGTGCGGCGAATCCTGTGCGGCTTGGGCTTGAATGAAGCGCAAGGGCAAACCTTGGTGTCGAGTGTCGAGTGTCGAGTGTCGAGTGCCGAACTCGTCGTGCTTGCGAACCCGTTGAGTGCGGACATGGATGTGCTTAGGCCCAGCTTGCTGCCGGGGTTGCTGGCGATTTTGCGCCACAACGTCAGCCGGAAAAACTACGACGTGGCGTTGTTTGAGATTGGGCGGGCGTTCAGGAGCGCGGACAGCCATGTCCGCGAGTCCCGACCGACGCAAGAACGCGCGGACAAGGCTGTC
>CAYIOH010000562.1:0-3047 GCA_964364975.1 uncultured Bifidobacteriaceae bacterium | reverse complement strand
TGTACTGAAGGCCGTTCGCCACGTACTCCCACACGACGAGCTTGTCCGTTTTGAAGAGGCCCGCGTTCTGCAAAAGGTCGCGGGCGACGTGGCTTTTTACGAACAACTGGGGCGTTGCGCTCATTGGCTCCCTCCTTTGGTAATCATTGATTCTAACAGTTTGATGAGGGGAGCGAGTTCTGTGTCATCGCCGAAAGCGTTTTTCGTTCGCAAGATTTTCTCTTCGCGAGGCCCGCCGGTCACGTAGGCATCCACTCGAAAAAACGACTCTGCCTCATGGGCTGAAATCGCATCTTGCTTTCCGGCGGTGAACTTGGCGAACGCGTCGCTCGCAAGCATCCGCTCGCGTTCACGTCGCTGCCAATTCCTCTCTTTGGCACTCGTCGCCTTCCTCGAAAGGTCCGCCCCCTTCAACACACTCAAATGTTGCTTGGCGAAGGCCATTCCCGCACCGGTGAGAATCCAGCCCTCTTTCCCGGCACCGGCAAGATACCGTCCGTTCTTGGACTTCTTGGCATCGGACAGAAACGTGCGGACGTTTTCGATGTTGATTTGGTCTGGATACTTTCTCCACGTGAACCTACCAGGCGCAAGTTCGTTAGCCTTGATCGCGATGTCCTCGGTGTCGATGCGCTGCATCTCACCACCGAGGAGATAGACTGCGAGGGTGACAATCTCGTGATTCGCAAGAGAGGTGGCTTTGGGAGTCGTCACTTGATCCAGTTGATTTTGATTTCCTTCTCCACCGTCTTGAACTCTGGGTCGCCGGTGATGAGTTCGGCTTTCTTCTCCTTCGCCAGCGCGGCGGCGAAGCAGTCGGCGTAGGACATTTTATGCGTGGCCTTGAAGATGGCAGCCTGCCGGGCCAACGTGAGGTCATCGCCCACGCCCACGATGTCTATCGGCAGAGCGGCGATGGCGCGGGCTTGTTGTTCAGCGGCTTCCTGCGAGACCTCACGCATCGTATTGTAGTAAATCTCGCCCCAATTCACGACGCTCAACAGGAGCTTGTGCTTTTCCGCCGCCGCCTGTGCCTGCAGTTTTTCCACCGCTTCCGCCGCCGGTTCGTCCTCGAAGAACGCAATCAGCGCCCAGCTATCCAAGACTTTTGTTGCCATATCAGATCAAATCAGATTTCGACGCACGAAGGTAGGGCGCGTCACTCCGTGCGCGCCGGGGCACGATATTTGGAAGGCGGCGCGCAGAGGACTGACGCGCCCTACCAAGCGAACAGCGGCGGGGAGAATTCTCTTGCGGTCTTTGTGCTCTTTCGTGGCCATATCAGAGTTCCCGTTCCGCTTTGCGGTCTTCCATCATCGCCTTCATCACGCCCTTGCCTTTGAGCGACCCGCGCAGGCTGCGGATGAATTTCGTGGTGACGGGCTTGATGAGAATGCCTTCCGGCGTGGACTCCACGTAGGCGCGCGTGCCTTCTTCTATCTCAAATTCCTTCCGCAAACGCCGGGGAATGACCACCTGGCCTTTGATCGAGAAGTAAACTGATTCTGCTTTTGCTGCTACATTCATGCGATAATCCTACTTGAAACAGAAAGTAAGGCAAGAACTATTTCGTGGGAGTTGTTCACAAGACCGCTCCCAGCGGTGGAATTCCTTCGGACAGTGACAGGCGGAACGCGCTGTCGTGAGCCATCAGGTCAATCAGCAGTTTCACCGCCCGACTTTGAATTCCTTCCAGACCACCGTGAAGAGTCCGGCCAATCGAGAGAACAATTCCCGGCCCGCTGTCGAACGTCCCGCGGAGGACTTACAACTTCCAGCCTTTTCGGTAGATTCGGTGAATGAAGCGATCCGCTTCGGGAGTGTTTGTCGCTTTGAGCGTCTTTGGATTCCACTGCAACTTTTTGCCAACCCGGTAGGCCACGTTGCCCAGGTGGTTGGCTTCGGTCAGCCAGCCGGAATACTCGAAGTTGGCGCTCGTCGGCTTGCCGGTCTTGCAGGCTTGCAGCCATTCCTCGTGATGGCCGGGGGAGCGCGGAATCGTCGGAGCGGGTCGTTGGAATCCGGCGAATTCCTTTTCCGGCAACAGCACGTGCTTGCCGTAGTCGGCGAGGATCATGCCTTTGCGGCCGATGAAAAGGCAGCCGCTATCCCACTGCGGGATGCCGCCGGTTTTCCAGAGCTCGGGTTTGCTCTCGCCTTGATGCCAGGTGAGTTTGACGGGCGGAAGGTGGCCGCGCGCGCCGTATTCGTAGGTGGCGCTCATTGAGGCGGGCGCGATTTCCGGATGCGGCGGCGGGCCGCTCGCTTCCACGGTGAGCGGCGCCTGCAGCTTGAGCGCCCAGAACGGGAGATCGTTCCAATGGCTGCCGAGATCGCTCATCGTGCCATTGCCAAAGTCCCACCAGCGATACCATTTCGGTCCGGGGAAATAGACGGAGTGGAACGGCCGCGCCGGCGCCGGGCCGAGCCAGAGATCCCAGTCCAATCCTTCGGGCACAGGCTGCGATTCCTTGGGGCGCTCGATGACCCAGACAATGTCCTTGTGGCGCTGGGCGTCCTCTTCGCTCTGCCAACCCCAAGCTCGCGAAACCCACACATGCGCCTCGTGAACGGGCCCGATGATTCCGCTTTGAACCAGTTCAACCACTTGGCGGTAGTTCTCCGTGGCGTGAATCTGGATGCCCATCTGGGTGGCGACCCTGGCCTTGGTCGCCGCTTCGCGAACCCGCCGCGCTTCCCAGATGTTATGCGTGAGCGGCTTCTCGCAATAGACATGCTTGCCGTGCTTGAGCGCGAGCATCGTGGCGAACGCGTGCGTGTGTTCGCAGGTGCTCACGACGACCGCGTCGAAATCCTTGGCGCGATCAAAGACTTTCCGGAAATCCGCGTACTTGCGCGCTTGCGGAAATTTTGCAGCGGCCTTGTCCAGGTTCTTTCCGTTGACGTCGCACAGCGCCACGATGTTCTCGGAAGAAACAGATTCCAGATTGCTGCCCCCGCGTCCGCCCGCGGCAATGATGGCGATGTTGAGCTTGTTGTTCAGGTTCTGACCGCGCAGGAACGCCGGGGCAACACCGATTGCCCCC
>CAYIOH010000561.1:0-3065 GCA_964364975.1 uncultured Bifidobacteriaceae bacterium | reverse complement strand
GCGTTCTGGTATTTCGCCACGTTGACGGAAATCCCGATCTGCGAGGCGCTGGGCAAGCTGGGCATGGCGCCCGGCCCGATGCTCGCGCTGTTGCTCGCCGGACCGGCGGTTTCCCTGCCCAACATGCTCGTGCTCCGGAGCGTGATGGGCACGAAAAAAATGCTCGTGTTCACAGGGCTGACCATTGTCATGGCCACGCTCACGGGCATGGTTTATGGAGCGCTCAAATGATGAACCGTGATGCGTGATGCGTGACTTGTCCGGCGTAGCGCAGCGAAGCCGGATGCGTGCCCCGTCCGCCATAGCCGCCGAGGCGACGGCGGATGCGTGAAACGTGAACCGTGAAAGGAATGAAAACATGATCAACTTGCTCGTCATCGGCCCCGGCTGCGCCAAGTGCAAAACGCTGGCGCAATTCACCGAACAGGCCGTCAAGGAACTCGGCCTCACCGCCGAACTCAACAAGGTCACCGACCTCAAACAAATCATGGCCCTCGGCGTGATGCTGACGCCGGCGCTGGCCGTGAACGGCACCGTCAAAGTCGTTGGCAAAGTGCCCAGCGTGGCGGAACTCAAGACCCTCCTCGGCCAGGCGGCGGAGGCCGAGAAGGCCGTCAAGTGAAGTGCGATTCCCAAAACCCAATCGCTCCATGAAAACACCAATCAAAATTCTTATTGTCGTAGCGCTGGCGGCTGCGGTGGCAGCGGCGGTGGTTCTCAAGCAGGGCAGGACCCCGGCGAACTCTGAAATTACAGTTCAATCTCAACCGATGGCCGGGTCGCCGGCGGGAAAGTCCACGACCGCGCCCGCAGTGCGCGCAAAATTGCCCAAGCTCGTGGACCTGGGCGCGGACAAATGTATCCCATGTAAAATGATGGCGCCCATATTGGCAGGTTTGAAAAAGGATTACGCGGGGAAGATGGACGTGGAGTTCATTGACGTGTGGAAGAATCCCGGCGCGGGCAAACCATACGGCATTGAGGTGATTCCGACGCAAATCTTCTATGACGCGAACGACAAGGAGCTGTTCCGACACCACGGCTTCTTCGGCAAGGAGGATATCCTGGGCAAATGGAAGGAACTCGGCATTGACTTGGGCGGCAACCAGCCAGCCGGCATCGGGCGCGAGACACCCGTCGCCCCGGACACCCGCCCCCGCGATTCGGTCTGCTTTCTATGCGATGGTGACGTGAACGCCAGGACAATGACGGTGGTGAAGGGCCAGAGTGAGAAGCGCATCCTGTGCGGTCCGCACTGCCACCTCATTTACTTCTCCAGCATCGTGGGCGCGGACCCGAAAGCTGAAGAGGCGAAGGTGAGCGTGACGGATTGGGCCAGCGGCAACTTCGTCTCCGCACCTTCCGCGACTTATCTCTACGGGATGGATGCCAAGGGGCGGCCCACCATCAAGGCATTCGCCGACAAAGCGACGGCCGCGAAGGAACAACAAGCCAATCCCGGCAACTTGGTGACTTGGGACGTGCTGCGCTCGAAAGAACTGGCGACACGTTGCGCGTTCTGCGACCGCGCGGTGTATCCCGAAGACGCCTGCGGCGTCACGGTGGACGGCAGCACGCGCACCCACGGTTGCTGCACGCACTGCGCGATGGGCGTGGCGGCGCGGCTGCAAAAGGATATCGAAGTCGAGGCCAAAGACGGCTTCAGTGGCGAAGTCATCCGCGTCAAGACCTTCAACGGCAGCGTGGCTTTGCTCGAACCCAAGACCGCCATCGCCTGGTTCGGGCAGAAGAAAAGCCTGGAGGGAAAGTGGGTGTCCGCCGGCTGCTTCAAACAGGGATTCTTCGCGAGCCAGGAGCACTTGAAGAAGTGGCTCGAGGCGCGACCCACGATGACCGGTCGGCAAATCACCATCGCGCAGGCACTGGCCGACAAGATGAAACTCACGCCCGAGCAAATCGCCAAGGCGTGCAAGCTCGGGGAGTGCAAATGACATGAAGCCCGACCGCCGCACACTGGTCATCGGCTCTGCTGTCATCGCTGGCGCGATGGCCTTGAGCGTTCGGGAGCAGTGGCGGACGGCAGGCGGCGGCAGGATGCCACTGGAATCAGAATGGTGACAACCACGCGCAATCTTCCGTCCGCCGTGCTGGTGACAGGTTTGTTCATGGGCCTGGCCGCGACGGCGGCGGCGGGCCAAGGCGACCCGCCGGTGGCCGCGCCCTCGTTGCAGGGGCGACAGACGCCTTACCTGCCCAGTGAAATCCTCAAAGAGGTCACGTTCGACTTCTCCTCCCACCGTCGGCGCGCGCCCGGCAGCGACAATTGGCCGATCACCTGGGCCGATGACGATCACCAATATGCCGCGTGGGGCGACGGCGGCGGCTTCGGAGGCTCGGACAGCGACGGGCGCGTGAGTCTCGGGATTGCGCGTGTGGAGGGCGACAGTGAAGACCACGCAGGCAAGAACATCTGGGGCGGCAAGGACGCGGCACACGCCGCACAATTCGAAGGCAAGAGTTACGGCATCCTGTCCCTGGACGGCGTCCTCTACGTGTGGGTTTCCCCAGGCTCGGACACCGCTGGCTACCGGGAAGCGCGTCTGTGTATCTCGACCAACCACGCGGCGACCTGGACTCAGGCGGATTGGGCCTTCACGCAGTCGGACGACATCATCTTCCCGACTTTTTGCCAGTTCGGACGGAACTACACAGGGGCGCGTGACCAGTTCGTTTACGTTTACGCGACGCGCCTCAAAGATGCCTTGGAACTCAAGATTCAGAAGCCCGGTCAGATTGACCTGATGCGTGTCCCGCGCGACAGGCTCATGGACCGCGCGGCGTATCGGTTCTTCGGGGGATTGGGAACGCGCGGCGACGCCACTTGGACGAACAACGCCCGGGAGCGTCGCCCGGTGTTTGAAGACGCCGGCGGTGTGTGCTGGTGTTCGAGTGTGACCTACAACGCCGGACTCAAGCGCTTCCTCCTCTGCACCGAACACGGCGAATCTTTTCGAGGCAACCTTGGGATGTTCGATGCCCCCGAACCTTGGGGGCCGTGGACGACGGTGTGCTACGAAGCCAACTGGGGCGGGTTTGGCCCGACG
>CAYIOH010000560.1:0-3066 GCA_964364975.1 uncultured Bifidobacteriaceae bacterium | reverse complement strand
GATAATTTTTAGTTATCCGCGATAATTTCACCGCTGGCCCGCGAAATCAACCTTTTCCAAACAAAGTCAGATGTTCATTTTGTTGCGGGGGTGCCGCCGGGCCAAGGCTTGGCGCTGGCTGCGCTCGCTGACATGCACGTAGATTGTCGTCGTGGCGATTGAACTGTGGCCCAGCAAGCGCTGAATATGCCGCAAGTCAACACCATCCTCTAACAACAATGTCGCTATCGTGTGCCGTAGCATGTGCGGCGTGATACGGCGTGCACCAATCTGTGCGGCGTGCCGTCGCAGAATCGTCCTCGCGGATTGATCAGACATCCGCGCCCCACGGCGGTTTATGAACAGTGGAGACTCCGCCGTCGCCCCGTGCGTGATGCGATCAGCCAGATGCTTTGATAATGCTTCACGAAAAGGCTCGCAAACTATTGGAATTTCTCGCTCACGGTTGCCCTTGCCGCGAACTGAAATCACTAAACGATCCATGTCCAATTGAACGATGTCGGTTGCCACAACTTCGCTGACTCGCATTCCTGTTGAAAACATCGTCTCAATGAGAGCCGTTTCTTGAATCGCCCGGCCAGCGGCACTCGGGCTTGATGTCGTCAGATTGCGAGGAGACCGGAGAAGCAACCTTACCGTGGCACGAGCCACGGTGCGCGGCAAACTGCTGCCTACTTTGACTTCACACCGCAGCCCAGCAATGGGATTGCTGATCGTGTTGCCACTTCGTGCCATACTGCCAAACATTGATTTCACTGTTGCCAGCCGTCGGCGAACCGTGCGCGGTTTTACCTCTCTCATGCTTCCCAGCCATTTCTGAACGCTCGTTTGGTTGATTGATTGAAGCGGGGCGTCATCGGAAGCCCCAGACACAAACGTCCGAAAGTGGCTGAGGTCGTGCCGATAAGCTTTTAGTGTGTGGCTGCTAAGTTTGCGGTGGTCAATGCAGTGTCCAAGGAACCATTCGATTGCTGAGTTAAGTGTATTCATACGTGAGGACAGTGTGTACGTTTTCAGCCTCAGCAATCCACACAGGCGTTCACAGTCCAATTATTGAATACTCCCCCGGCGACGCATATCGCGCGTGGGTTGTTTGCTGAGTCAAATACCCGTTTGTGCGCAATTCTTGGTTTGAACCATTCACGAGTCATGATGCGCGATTTGCACGCGAGGCAAGTGCGCCCAATCTGGCAAGTTGTGGCGTCTAGTGTCACAGCCCCGATCCGCATATCCTGTGAGTCCACGGCTCCCATTCGGATTTCAAGATCAGTCGCCATTACCTCGCCGGCGTGTTCCCACGCACTATGCCGGCGTTTACTCATGGAAAGTCCAAACGACATGGGGACTTTTCCTCGCAGGAGTGGCGGCTGGTTTTGGAACCATGAATGACGAACCCGTTATCATCATCGGCGAGCGCGAAGGCTGGGGCGACCCACGACCTTTTGGCATATCTGCCGAGGACCAGCGGCAGCACATTTACATCATTGGAAAAACGGGTTCTGGTAAGACCACGCTTCTGCGCAATTTGATCATCCAGCACATCGCCCCTGGACATGGCGTCGGGGTCATTGACCCCCACGGTGATTTGGCCGAAGAACTGTTGCACCACATTCCACCAAAGCGAGCCGATCACTTGGTATATTTCAATCCGGGTGATCTCGAGTATCCCATCGGGTTGAATGTGCTGGCGAACGTCGCCCCGGACAACCGGCACCTTGTGGCGTCCGGCATTGTCAGTGCCTTCAAGGGAATCTGGCGTGACTCATGGGGGCCAAGGTTGGAATACATCCTCTACAACGCCGTATCGGCGTTGCTTGATTGCCGGAACGCCACGCTGCTTGGTGTCAATCGGATGCTCACCGATGAAAGATACCGCGCCAAGGTTATCCGTCAGATCAAAGACCCGTTCATCCGGGCGTTTTGGGCCGAGGAATACGAAGGATATGACGAGCGTTTCAAACGCGAGGCCATCGCTCCGATTCAAAACAAGATCGGCCAATTCCTCTTGAATCCGGTCGTTCGGAACATCTTGGGCCAAGTCAAAAGCAAGGTGAGCATTCCCTACATCATGGACAATGAGCGTCTTTTCATCGCCAACCTCTCCAAAGGAAGTCTTGGACATGAAAAAGCGAACCTGCTTGGGTCCTTGCTCACCACTCAATTTCAACTGGCGGCCATGGCCCGGTCGAACCGCCCCGAAGCAGAACGCCGCGACTTCTATTTGTTCATTGACGAATTCCAGAATTTCTCGACTGACGCTTTTGCGTCCATTTTAGCCGAAGCTCGCAAATACCGTTCATGCCTTGTTCTCTCCCACCAATACATTGACCAACTCCCGCTCCCGATCCGTCAGGCCGTGTTTGGAAACGTGGGAACGCTCATTTCATTCCGTGTCGGATATACCGACGCGGAAACTTTAGAAAAAGAGTTTGGCCATACGTTTCCAGCAAGCACGATCACCGACCTCAACCGTTACGAGGCCATCGTGAAGCTGCTTGAAGACGGAGCCAACCGGGTCCCATTCAGGGCCAAGATGCTTCCACCCTTGGAGAACCGTGTCGGGCGAAAGGACAAGCTCATCGCCCGCTCGCGCGAGCGATTTGCCATGAAACGGCAGACCATTGAAGACAAACTCAATCGCTGGATGAAAGGAAGAATGGAATAATTTCCCGACTTGCCGAAATGAGCAAATCTGGACGCCTTTTGTGTTGCCCCGCAGCAAGTAAGATCAGCAGTGGAATTGCGCACGGTTCTTTTTGCTCATTAACAACAAGTCACTCGTGTCGCAATTATTGTGAGCCGTTAACCAAAGGATACATTATGCCAAAATCATCGAAAACCAATTCACAACCCGTTCAGAAAATCCGCCACGGTGCGGTCAGTGCGAGCATCTGGCGTCACGAGACGGATAAAGGCCCCATGTTCAACGTCACGTTTCAACGGGCCTATCGAGACGGGGAGACGTGGAAGAATTCAAGCAGCTTTGGTCGAAAAGACCTTTTGGTCGTCGGTCTCATCGCTGCCCGCGCCTTCGAGTGGATTGCCACCCAGCCCCGAAAGCCAAAG
>CAYIOH010000559.1:0-3071 GCA_964364975.1 uncultured Bifidobacteriaceae bacterium | reverse complement strand
TTTTGTGGCGACAAAATCGAAGAGCCTGACGTGCTCTCGATGTTCGGCCTCGCTGCGCAAGGTCAGATTCTCGAACTCAGCCGCGCCTTGCTCGCCGGGGAAATCCCGACCGCGCTCGGCCAGTTGAACGAACTTTCCCAGCACGGCAAAGACCTCGGCCGCCTGCTCGGCGACCTCCTCAGCCATTTCCGCAACCTGCTCATCTTCCAAGTTTCGCGCGGCGACGTGAACATGCTCGAAGTTTCCGAAGCCGAAGCCACCTCGCTGAAAGAACAAGCCGCGATGGCCGGCACCGAAGCGTTCACGCGCATCCTCGAAGTGCTCGCCGATGCGGAACTGCGCCTGCGCGACGCCGCGTCGAAAAAGATTTTGCTCGAAGTCACGCTGCTCAAGGTCATCGAAGCGCGCAGCGCGATCAACCTGGACTCTGTGCTCAAGCAACTCCAACAGTTGCGTGGCGAAAGCAACCCCGTAGCCGCGAACGTGAGTTCGCGGACGGGCGGCGCAGCTTCACCGACCGTTGAGCGGCCAGCAACCAAAACTCCGCCTCCTCACGTCGTCGGCCACGAAGCAGCAGCACCCGCTGCGTTGGCAGAAACACCCGTGGGTTCCGCAGGTTTGGAAAACCTTTGGGCGCAGCTTGTGGAAGCCGTGGGCCGCGTGAGTCCGTTCACACGCACCTACCTGGTGGACGCGCATCCGGTTTCGTTTACGGGCAGCGTTTTCACCATCGGCTTCGACCCGGAGTTTGGCGACCAGCTTGGGCTGGTGGACAACGCGCGCAATCACACGCTGCTGCAAACCAAGCTCGCGGAACTTGGCCACCCGAACGCGCAATTCAAATTCGTGAAAGCCGAAGCGCCTGTCGGTCGCGTGCCCGTCGCCGCGCCCCCAACTCCGCCGCCCGCGCCGAAAACCAGCGCGCCCGCCAGCAACAAGCCCGCCGCTGCCGCCGCAGCTCCAGCGAAGGAAAAGACCACTCCCGTGCCGTTCAACAAGGACGATTTCAAGAACGACCCGCTCATCCAGAAAGCCCTGGAAATCTTCAAAGGCCAGATCGTCGAGGTCCGCGCCTGACTCTCAACTCTCAACCATCAACTCTTAACTCAATCAATGTCCAGCATCGGCAAACTCATGAAACAAGCTGCGCGCATGCAGCAGCAGATGGAACAAGTCCAGGCCGCGCTCGCTCAGCGCACCGTGGAAGCCACCAGCGGCGGCGGCGCGGTCAAAGTCACCGCCAAGTGCGACGGCTCGCTCGCCACCATCAAGATTGACCCGCAGGCGCTCAATCCGTCCGACGCGCAGTTGGTCGAGGACATGATTCTGACAGCGGCGAATCAGGCGTTGAGCCAGGCCAAGGAAATTTCCAACGCCGAGATGGGCAAGGTCACGGCGGGCATGAACCTGCCGGGGTTTGGCTGAGAAATTAAAATGCAAAATTCAAAATGTAAAATGGGAATGACGACGCGGTCGTTCTCATTTTGCATTTTACATTTTTAATTTTTAGTTTTGCATTGTCATGCTTCCCGATCCCATCAACGCACTCATTTCCGCGCTGAGCAAGCTGCCCGGCGTTGGCCCGCGCTCCGCCGAACGCATCGCTTTGCACATTGTCCAGGCGGACGCGCCGGGAGTGAAGCAACTGGCCGACGCAATTCTCCACGCCCGGGAACGCATCCAGTTTTGCACGACCTGCGGCGCGTTGACCGAAAAATCTCCCTGCCCCATCTGCGCCGACGCGCGGCGTGATGGTTCGTTGATTTGCGTCGTCGAACGCGCGGTGGACATTCTCAGCATCGAGAAATCCGGAACATTTCGAGGAAAGTTCCACGTGCTCGGTGGGAAGATTTCGCCGCTGGATGGCGTCGAACCGGAAGATTTGCGCATCGCAGAATTGGAGAAGCGTCTAAGCGCCGAGCCGATCAAGGAGGTTGTCATCGCCCTCGGCACGGACGTGGAGGGTGACGCGACCGGTTTTTATCTCGCGAAGCGGCTCGCGCGAAAAAGACTCAAGATTTCCCGCATCGCCTATGGCCTCCCGGCTGGCAGCAGGCTGGAGTATGCGGATGAGTTGACCTTGAGCCGCGCGCTCGAGGGCCGCAGAGAGATGAATTGATAACCCACTGACAAATGCCTCATGGAACTAAACTTTGGCGAATGATGAGAAACTCGGTGTTGGCGACCATTTTGGTTGTGATACTCGTGTTGTCGGCAGGCATAGCGATGCACTATCGCAACCAGAATTTCAGGGTGAAGGTCGGCTCTGCATCTGCTTTCTCGGACATGTATGCCAAGCTTGTGGCTGAGTACTTTGTTCAGTCAAATTCACTGCCAGCAGCCGCAAGTGAGATTGCTGATTTCGTCTTGGGCCAAGCTACCAACCGGTGGTACAAGACGGTTGATCCGTCAGCGAAGCAGTTTTTGCTCGGCCAGAGAATTGATTCGACGCACGTTTTCGAAGCCCGCTATCAGATTTCTGCTACCGGTCTAGTTCGCCAATCTAGTCAAGTGATCGAAGCGAAACAGTAATCCGAAACCTGAATTCCTAAGTCAAATTACCAGGACACCTTGCAAGTCAAACCCTCCATCGTCGTCTTCGACCTCGGCAAAGTCCTCGTGGATTTTGATTACTCCATCGCGGGCCGCCGCATCGCCGCGCAGGCAAATTTGTCCGCCGCGGACATGCAGGAATTTCTCGATCACTCTCCACTGCTCTGCCGCTTTGAAACGGGGCTGATGACGCAGCAGGAATTTTTTGCCGAGGTGCGGGCGCACACGGGCTTCCACGGCAGCTTCGAGGAGTTCGCCGGATTTTTCGCGGACATCTTCTGGGAAATCCCGCCCATGATCGAACTTCACGCCCTGCTGCGGCGCCAAGGCATTCCGACCTACATCTTCTCCAACACGAACGACCTCGCCATCGGACACATCCGCCGCAACTTTCCGTTCTTTGCCAACTTCGACGGCTACATCCTGTCCTACGAGGTCCGTGCGATGAAGCCCAACGCGAAGATTTTCGAGGCGCTGGAACAAATGGCCGGCAAAAAGGGCGCGGAGATTCTGTATCT
>CAYIOH010000558.1:0-3072 GCA_964364975.1 uncultured Bifidobacteriaceae bacterium | reverse complement strand
CCGGTTCGCCCGATACCTGCCTGACTACATCAGCCTCAAGACCCAACTGAGCCGCATGGGAGTTCGGGTCGATTCAGTCGGAGAGCCGATTGAGAACACACCAGCGGGCAGATTGACGGAGCACATGCTGGCCTCGATCGCCCAGTTTGACAATGAAATTCGGGCTGAACGATCCAAAGGTGGGGCGGTACAGGCCGCGCGCGAAGGCCGATGGGTTACTCGACCGCCGTTTGGTTATCAGCGAGTGCGGACAAACGGTCAGGTCTCGATCGAGCCCGATCCTGAGCAGGCGGCGATTGTTATCGAAATGTTTTCTCGGCTGGCTTCTGGACACAAGTCAGGCGAAGTCAGATTTTTTCTAGCGTCCAAAGGAGTCGCTTATGCCAGGTCGTACTTTCACAAGATCGTCAGGAACAAGGTGTATCTGGGGGTAATCGAACGGTTCGGTGAAACCAACGATGGGGTACCGCCTTTCGTTCCTTTAGTCAGCAGGAGCCTCTTTGAAGCCGCGCAACTGGCGTTCCGATCAAGAAACCTCCCGAGAGTCTACGACCGTGACAATCCGGAGTTTCCGCTCCGTGGAACTTTGAAATGTGAATGCGGCCGTTTCTTGATGGGTGCCTGGTCCCACGGTCGGAGTCGCCGCTACGCCTACTACCGTTGTCACTGGTGCTCAAGCGTCAATCACAATAGGGAACTGGTTCATCGTCTGTTCTGCCGGGCGCTTCGTTCCGCTACCCCTGAACCAAGAATCCTAAAACTTCTGAACCAGCGGATCGTTAGCCGTTCTCAGGGCCTCGAAAAGGAATATCGTCTACAACGAGAGCGCACGGAAAAACAGATACAGGCAATCACTAACTTGCGGCTGGCCATTGCGAAGAAGAGCCTCTCGGGGGTGATCCCAGATGAGATCGTAAAGGATCAGATGGAAGAGACGGCAGCGCAGCTGGAGGCGGCTAGACTTCGCCTTTCTAACCTAACTATGCCTACAGAGAACGTGAAAGAACTGCTAGACTTCGCAGAAGAGTTTCTGTTGAACGTCGATGATCGATGGCGTGAAGCGGGCGTTTCGAACCAGAAACGGCTCCAACGGTTCGCATTTCCCGAGGGACTGACGCTAGACCGCGATGGCAACTTACGAACCGCCCAAAAGGAACGAAGTACAGGACTGAAAGTGCTTGCAAGCACCCAGTTGTCCTCTATGGTGCACTCTAGAGACAAAACCTCGCACCCTGTTCGGCAAAAGCAACAATATCACGAAAGAGCACTTGACAAAACGCTGGTTGAGGCTACGGAGCTCCTTCGGGAACTGTTTCAGAAGTTTGGGCCAGGATCTCCATCAGCTTATGCATGATCCGCCCTGCCAGTTCCCAATTGTAAAGATAATCTCAAATTGACCCTCCATTTTATGCGCCATTACTCCTTCGTGTGTGCTTTAGGCGAAGAACAAGAGTGCCCTTCATCTCTAAACGAACTAATTGGGGCAGAATGGTCAATCGTCGACAGTTATGATGCTGACCGTGACTCCGTAGTCCCCGAGCTCGACGGATTCCTCTAGTACCTTGAATCGGTGCTTGTGGTAGTCGTCGGGGAACCACGCTGACGATTCGACGTATTCCGGTTGCGAGAGTTCATCGAGCTCTGTTGTACAGTAGCGGGCAAGGCTATCGCCATCAAGTTCGCTTCCCAACTGCTTGAAAAAGTAATCCTTTGAGCAAGCGCTTCCCTGGTACCACTTGAGACGCCCGTTCGCACTAAAGGCGACGAACACCGGCAGCTGAGAGAACTGGATCATCCGGAGAGCAGAAGCAGTAAAAGAAGTCTGAAACCGGTCTGCCAGCCGCAAAGCGGTCTCAACTGTTGGCGACCGAAACTGAAGTTCGTTGGAAAGAAGGAAACTCGGCATTAGCAGTTCTGCAGCGAATGCATTCGCCTCAATCTCAAATGAACTCCCTCGATAGGCTTGGATGTCTCCGGCGGTGCAAGCCACAATCTGATCAAGGTTTGGGTGCATTTCCCAATGTCCAAGCTCGTGTGCTATGGTGAACCGTTGCTTTCCGAGCTCTGGAATCGTAGCGTTGTAAACGATCAGCCTTCGTTGCCTGATCAACACGCCGTGAAAGCTCTTCATGTTTTCAGATCGAACGGCTACCCCCCGTTGCATACACAACTTTTCTACTTGCAAAAGCTGTTCGCAAGAAGAAACTTCCAGTCCTTCAAGGACGGCAGTGGCTTTTTGGCGTGCCCAATCAATCCTCGGCGTCATCGTCATCTATATCCGGCTGAGAAAGCTTCTTCAGAATCTCAATGTCATCGGGGTCTGCCGCGCTCTCGGTTCGAGCCGCGATCGCAAGTCTCGATATTTCGGTCTCTGGACAAGTTCGACGTGACTTCATTTCCGCTTGCTCGGCGGCTCGTCTAGCATTAATCTCGTTTCGAATGATTGATAGTCTTCGGTTGGTCGCCTTGGCGAGTTCTTGCGGATCTATGCCTTGCGATTGGAGCCTCTCGTTCGCTTCTTCAACCAAAAGCGCGCTGAGGTCGCCTTCTGTCGCCGATGCAAAAGAAATCAGTTCACGGACTATTCTGTAGTTCGTTTGTTCTTTGCTCATTAGCTGCTCTTCTTCATGTGGTTTTTTCCATTGGTCGATATATGTCGTGCTTCACCAAGAGCGATGCCAGCTTTTCTCGGCGCTTCATCAACTCGTGCTTGGAGACGCCAAGTGCTTCCCGAACATTGCGCCAGCAGAAATCACCATCTGAACTGACATGTTCTTGGAGCACCAGGATCAGTTCCTGTACGTCCTCGTCCGCGTCGTCGTACAGAGCGTTCAAATAGAACTCTGCAGTCTGCTCTGTCTCAAGATCGGCTGCTAGTTCGTCGTAACTTAGTGTTGGCCCTCGCTTCGTGTATTTCTTCTTGTCGTCCGTAATGAGGCGTCGAACCAGGCGCTCCAGAAACGGATAGAGGTCGCCTCGACTGGGGTTCCACTTGTTCTCGCCTGTCCGACAACCATCAAAGACCTTTGTGACGGCGTCCAGAGCATAGCCCTGTGGGTGGTTTCCCGAAGG
>CAYIOH010000557.1:0-3078 GCA_964364975.1 uncultured Bifidobacteriaceae bacterium | reverse complement strand
CCTCAAACGCGAGCAGTACATCGAGAGTTTGATGGCGGGTGGCAAGAGCGGCGAGAAAATGCTGGAACTGCTGATGAAGCGGCACAAAGGCGAGAGTTTCGGCGCCGCGATCCCCGACCTCATCACGCCGCAATTCGTACGCTCCGAGGTCGCGCGCGGCCGCGCCATCATCCCGGCCAACATCAATCATCCGGAGAGCGAGCCGATGATCATCGGGCGCAACTTCCTCGTGAAGATCAACGCCAACATCGGCAACAGCGCCGTCGCGTCGAGCATCGAGGAGGAAGTCGAGAAAATGCGCTGGGCCACCAAGTGGGGCGCGGACACCGTCATGGACCTCTCCACCGGCAAGAACATCCACGCCACGCGCGAATGGATTCTCCGCAACTCGCCCGTGCCCATCGGCACAGTGCCGATTTACCAGGCGCTCGAAAAAGTCGGCGGCAAAGCCGAGGAACTCACCTGGGAAATTTACCGCGACACCCTCATCGAACAGGCCGAGCAAGGCGTGGATTATTTCACCGTTCACGCGGGCGTCCTGCTGCGCTTCATTCCGCTCACCGCCAATCGCATGACCGGCATCGTCAGCCGCGGCGGCAGCATCATGGCCAAATGGTGTCTCGCGCATCACCAGGAAAGTTTCCTCTACACCCACTGGGACGACATCTGCGACATCATGGCCGCCTACGACGTTTCGTTTTCCATCGGCGACGGTTTGCGTCCGGGTTCAATTGCCGATGCGAATGATGAAGCCCAGTTTGGCGAATTAAAAACTCAAGGTGAACTGACCGAACGCGCGTGGGCGCATGGCGTGCAAGTGATGAATGAAGGGCCGGGTCACGTTCCGCTCCACATGATTGAAGAGAACATGGCCAAACAACTTGAATGGTGTCACGAAGCGCCGTTCTACACGCTCGGGCCGCTGACAACCGACATTGCTCCGGGATACGACCACATCACCAGCGCGATTGGCGCGGCAATGATCGGCTGGTATGGCTGCGCGATGCTCTGCTACGTCACGCCCAAGGAACACCTCGGCCTGCCGAACAAGAAGGACGTGAAAGACGGCGTCATCGCCTACAAAATCGCTGCGCACGCCGCCGACCTCGCCAAGGGCCATCCCGGCGCGCAGTATCGGGACAACGCCTTGAGCAAGGCGCGGTTTGAATTTCGTTGGGAGGATCAATTCAATCTCTCGCTCGATCCCGTCACGGCCAGAGAATTCCATGATGAAACCTTGCCCCAAGAGGGGGCAAAGACCGCACATTTTTGTTCGATGTGCGGCCCGCACTTCTGCTCGATGAAAATCACCGAAGACGTCCGCAAATACGCCGTCGAACAAGGCATCGCCGAGGAAGAGGCGTTGAAAAAGGGGATGGAAGAAAAGTCCAAAGAGTTTGCCGAAAAGGGAAATGAGCTTTACGCAAAAGCATGAAGGGTAGCTCCGAGCCATGCCTACCGACCAAATCAAAGCACAACAGAAGCAGAGGCGTGCGCAATGTTTACAGGCGATACTTGGTTCTAAAACCAAAAGGAAGTTGATTGTCGCTGGTGCTGGGACTGGAAAGACATTTACGTTTGGAAAGGTTTTGGAAGGGAAGGCGGGCGGAAACAACTTGGCGCTGACGTTCATAAGAAAACTGGCCGCCGAGATGGAGACGGCCTTGGGCGAGAATGCTGAGGCCAAAACATTTCACAGGTATTGCAAAAGAATTCTGCACACCCAGAACGGAAAAGTTGAGATAGCTCCATTTCTCACAAAGATCATCGAAAAGGACGCCGAATTGCTCGGCAAAGAGCTTTCAGATTTCGACGCAAAATTCCAAACCCTCGATGAAGCCAGCCCTGAAGTAGGCTTTCACATCAAGCGAGGAGACTATTACGATGCGGTTGGCTTTGATGATTCGGTGTATCGGCTTTACAAGCTGATTCAAAACGACCCCGATGTTCTGCCGCCATTTGATCAAATCGTGATTGATGAGTTTCAGGACTTCAACCCGATGGAAGTCGCGTTCATCGGCGAGCTGTCGAAAAAGGGAGACATCCTAATCGTTGGAGACGATGACCAGGCGGTTTATGACAACCGAAATGCTTCACCAAATCATCTCAGGGAAATTTACAAATCCGCTGGTTTCGAGAAATTCGCTTTGCCGTTTTGCAGTCGGTGTCCGCAGGTGATTGTCAACGCAACCAATCGCATCATTGAGCGCGCCCAAGCGGCAGGCTGTTTCAAAGGCCGTATCCCAAAAGACTACGAGTGTTATTTGGAAGACAAGGAACAGGACAGCTTCAAGTATCCGAAGATTGTTTTGGCAAATTGCACGATAGCGGCGGTCGTAGCCAAATATGTTTATCACGAAATAACTAAGATTGATGCGCAGGCCATCGCAGAATCGCACACGGACGGAAAACAATACCCAACCGTGTTGATCGTCGGAACGAAGCAATACCTGCGGGAGGTGGACGAGCACTTGAAGAAAGCGGGTGTGCCGTTCGATTATACACCGAGCGACAAAGTCAGCTACGGAATCGTCGAGGCGTATGAATGGCTACTACGAGACAGCAAATCAAACTTGGGCTGGCGCATCCTGGTTGAGCTATTCCTCGACGAAGCCGAACAAAAACGTGTGGTGGAGTCTTCTGAACAGGGAGTTGCCATCGTGACGCTGCTGGACGCCAACTTTGTCGCGAATCATTTGCGGGCTATCGAGCTATTTCAAGCGATTGAGAAGAAGGAGCAGGCTTTGGCGGCAGTCGAAGCTGAATTAAGGACGATTCTCGACCCGCATTTCGACGAAGCCGCTTCGCGTTTTTCTCCGAAGGAAGACGAGGAAGAAGCAGAAATGGACAAGACCAAGCCGACCATCCTGCTTACGTCTTTCAAAGGCTGCAAAGGTTTGTCGGCGGGTCATGTGTTCCTCGTCGGAGTGCATAATGGTTCAATCCCAAAAGACGCCAACGCAATTAGAGATGTGGAAATATCGCAGTTCATCGTCGCGTTAACTCGCACGAGAAAACAGTGCCACATCGTGTCCAATGAGTGGTTGGTCGCCCCGAAGAATAAAAAAGGGCAATGGG
>CAYIOH010000556.1:0-3079 GCA_964364975.1 uncultured Bifidobacteriaceae bacterium | reverse complement strand
CATCGTGCTTGCGGCCAAATGCGATTGCATGTTCTACGCCTTCCATCTGTTCGGCAACGCGCTCAATTTCCTCAGGGCTTACGCGATGGCCAGATGTCTTTATCATGTTATCCATGCGACCCATGAAATACAGGTATCCCTCCGCGTCCCGACGTACAAGATCTCCGGAATAAACGACGACTTCCGGGTTCCCGGATTTGTCCAATCTCTGCTTAAAGCGCTCCACGGTTTTATCCGGGGCATTCCAGTAGCCCTTGGCGATCACCCCGCCGCGATGAACCAGCTCGCCAGGCACATCCGGCGGGCATTCATTGCCATCCTTATCTAGCACCAGGATCTCCACATCGGGAATGGGTTTGCCAATAGAACCTCCTCGCACGTTCACTTGATCCGGCGGCAGATACGTTGAGCGGAAAGCTTCGGTCAGGCCATACATCAGGTACAAGTCAGTATCGGGAAATGTCGAGCGAATCACATCAATCAGCTCGCGCGATACCCGGCCGCCGCTCGTCGTGATTCTTCTCAGCGATCTGATGCCTTCGGCAAACGACGCCTTAAAAAAGCGCTTGTCAAAAAGCCGGTTGAGGAATACCGGCATGAGAGCAAGCGTTGTGATTTCATATCTCTTGAGGAATGTAAAAAGATCTTTTGGAAACTGGAAGGAAGCGAAATGCAGCTCTGCTCCCACGTGAACGGCGCTGAACAGCTGGTTCAAGCCATAGTCGAAATTCAATGACAGAACCTGCGCGAGCCGGTCGTCCGGACTGATCCCCAAATAGCTACTTACGATCCTCGCGCCGTCCCAGAGGTTCCGGTGCGAAAGCACAATTCCCTTCGGGAACCCGGTGGAACCGGATGTATAGATGATTGCTGCGCTGTCTTGTCCAACGATATCCGGCTGATAGCTGGCCAGACCCATTTGAGCAATCGAATCAAGCGTTACGGATCCGTTTCCTCCTGCTTCAATGATTTTTACTTTCTCCTTGAGGTGCCCCAAACGTTCAATCTTGTCGTGATCAATAATTAAGGCGCCGATTCCGCAATCGTTGACGATGTATTGCGCCTGTTCCGGCTTGAGCAAGTCACTGATAGGCACCATCACCGCCCCCGATGCAAGCGCACCAAGCTGTGCAAGGACTTGACGGTGGCTTTTCCCCATCAAAACACCTACTCGATCTCCCTTTTTTACATCCAGCGTGTGCAGAAAGGAACCGATTGAACAGATGCGTTTGTATACCTCTGCGAAGGAGAGCGACTGATCGCCGTCCCTCAATAAAAGACGATCTCCATTTGTGCGTGCCTGGTTAGCCAAATCGTTGAGAGGTGAACTTAGTATCATTGTCTTATCCAAGATCCGCGGCTAGAAGGGAATAGGTTTCATCCGGATTGTCGAGCATGGGAAAATGCTTGCTGGCAGCAACGAGGCTCAGCTTGACGTTGGGAAGACGCGCAACGATGGACGGGGCTGTCTCATTGTATGGACTCAGAGCACCGCTCAGACAGGTTACTGGTCCACCCCAGGCATTAATCAGATCAACGGTTCTCCCTGTTCGGACATCCTGGCTGCAGCCTGCAGCGATGTCCCAGACAACGGCCGCCCCGCACTGCATGTACGATTGGGCATACCTCTCGATAAGGACAGGGTCGCGCAACCTAGTCTGATAGCGCACAATCACGTCCGCCATTTCCTGCATGCGCCGATGCGTCCGACAGTAATCGTTGCGACTGTCTTTCAGAATCCGATCGGAAAAATCAAGGTGCTCCGGCAGCAGATTTCCCTCAATCAAGGTTACGCCTCCGACTTGATCGAGCACCCGTGCTGCAATTGAGGAAGACATGGAATGGGCCACAATCCACGGACTGCGGCCATTGCTGATTTCTTGCATGACAGCAACAACCGTTGCTGCAATTTTATCCAAGCCCTGGTCGTCCAGCGCCGGACTTGAACCAAAACCCGGCAAATCCAATGCTAAGAGCGGTTTTGTTTCCAGCGCCGGGTGGGCGAACGCTCCGTCAAAATACACGCTAGAGCCGCAAAGACCGTGCAAAAAAACGATCGGCGTCCCATGTCCTTGTCGCCAAAGAGCAGTTATCCGTACTCCGCCCCGTATTGAAAACTCAATGCGCCTGTACACAACTACCCTTTGCCGACACTAAGAACTGCGTACCATGACCGTATTTATGATCGAGTTGACGGTGCGAAAGTTGTCCACAGTCATCATCTCTTGGTCTATTTCAAGCCCAAACTTTTCTTCCAGGTGAATGACAAGCGCCAGAAGCTCCATAGAATCTATGATTTCATTTGCGAACAGATCCGCCGCATCGGACGGAATGCTCTTCCCCCGTTGCGAGAAGAAATCCCGAATTGCACTCCCAACATCATCGCGCTTCATGACGCACCTTTCAGACATTGCACGCAACCTCGTTATTTGGATGAAACCCCGATACCCACCAGCGGTACTGTTGATCCACGACAATTTGGGGGGTGGAACCTATACCGGTGGCAATCCTGAATGCATGTCCAACCTCGTCTGCCCCTATGTGCTTTGCTGCTCCCCCCGTCAAAGCAATTGTGGATACCGACCCAAGTTTGAGCGGCGGTGCGCCGTCAGTACCGGTCACGATGTCCTGCAACGCCAGCAGGATGCATGCTGCGAAAAGAAGCCTCTTGTCGGCATCTCCATCCAGCAAACGCATGTACATTTCAGGATGCTGATCACCATAGAGGTTCCCAAGCAAATCAATGCACCCTCTGCTCTTCGATAAGGCATGAATGGTTGATTCTCTTGATTCGAACACGCCATAAGCCGTGTACACGTGTCTTGCTACCGGTGGATAGCTTTGTTGACTGCCAGCGATTTCCTCTTCGCTGAGCAGTTCCTGGGTAAAGTGAAGATCCGTTGTCGCTCCGCCAACATCGAACAGAATGGCGGGCGTCACAAATTGCGATTGCAATCTGGTAAACGCACGAGACACGATTACCGGGGTTGGGAGTATCGGCCCATCCGCCAACTTACGCAGATTCGCTATCTCGCGCTTGCTTACGATATCGTCCAGATAGCTGTCCCGGACAAACTCG
>CAYIOH010000555.1:0-3085 GCA_964364975.1 uncultured Bifidobacteriaceae bacterium | reverse complement strand
AAACTCAAAGCCAAACGTCTCAAACGCCTCCTACAAAGTGCCGCCAGCTACGGATTCAAACTCGTCTGCACCACATGAACTTACAGAGTTTGTTTCTCAAGAGGCCATGTCGTTCTTATCCAATGTCACGCTTCAAAATCCGACCTCGTATGGCTACCACTGAGAATAGAACACCCCACAACAACATGGCAACCGCGCCACGCGCTGAGGAATCAAACTCAAAAGGTGCTCCGCCCTCAAACCGAGCGTAAATCATCATGCCTGCCGTGGCCAAGCAAGCAACGCCAAGGAAGCCAGCAGCAATGCGAAACACACGTCTTGCTGGAGCATTCCATTTCATGTTTATGCTCATCACGTGCGAAGTGGTCAACGCCCCGGCTCAGGCACGCCGAGCCGATGACGCCCGATTGCCAACCGAGGCGTGGTCCCGACGTTGCCTGCAGCCGGCTTGTTCGGCGATAGCAGTCTCAAATTTCTGTGCTCGGTTTTGGTTTGTGGGGACTCAATATCGCCGTGAGGAACTTCCCCGACTCCCGCTCTAAAAAGACCTCAATCCTGCCGTCGTGCTGGTCGCTCTCGAAAAATACAACTACAGCATCGATAACTGTGACCTTGGGAAGCGTATCCAACCTGACGGGAAACTCACCCGGATCGGAGAAATCTTTCGCGTGCTCTCTCGCCGCTGCAATAAGTTGCTCGTGTGTCATGGTGCGATACTCAATGCTGCCGAACAGTATTTATTGGCCGAGACTTGCTGGCCACAGGCCAACTGGAAGTTTTAGCTCATGCTCGGTAGCTTGCCCCCGCTTTTCCTCGCCTGCCAAGCCTTTTTTTGAACAGGTTGTACAAACCCGTTGCTCTGAACCGTCCGGCGCGAGGTGAGTTGACTCACGGATAAAGGTGGCCGGGGCGGTCAGGCCTTCGTTGACGCATGATCCCAAATGGGTTCGCAGTATTGACACAACCTCGGTGTGTCTGCGAAC
This sequence comes from uncultured Bifidobacteriaceae bacterium, assembly GCA_964364975.1. Classification (GTDB taxonomy): domain Bacteria; phylum Verrucomicrobiota; class Verrucomicrobiia; order Limisphaerales; family JADLHS01; genus JALOTT01. The sequence goes on along the minus strand of CAYIOH010000555.1, from coordinate 2,102 downwards.
AAGGTGCGACATGAAACGAGCCGCAAGCGCCCTGAGCCTCGCGACTGTTCTTGTCTTCGCCATGCCCGGCGTCGCATCGCCCGCCCTTGGAGGCAAGACCGTGCTGAAGCCCTTCGACTACCAAGGCGTCACGCTGGACGGCGGCCGGCTGCGGCAGCAGGTCGAGGAGGTGCGCGCCTATTACCTGCGCGTGCCCAACGACGACCTGCTGAAGCCCTACCGGCAGCGGGCCGGCAAGCCCGCGCCCGGCGCCGACCTGAAAGGGGTTTACATCAGCCACGGCATGTTCGGCCAGTTCCTCTCGGGACTCGCCCGGCTCTATGCGGCCACGGGTGACCCGGCCTGCAAGGAGAAGGCGCTGGCGCTCATGGCGGGCTGGGCCGAGTGCATCGAGCCGGACGGCTATGCGCTGCAGGCCAGGCCGCTAGACCTCGCACCGTACCACCTCGAGAAGCTGGTAGGCGGCCTGGTGGACATGATCGTTTACGGCGGCGACCAGCGGGCCGCAAGCCACTTGGGCCGCATCATAGGATGGGCCGAGACGCACGTGGCGGGCGTAGAGCAGAACGTCAATGCAACCAACGGCAACTGGTACGTCCTCAACGGCGAATGGTACACGCTGAGCGAGAATCTCTATCGGGCGTTCCTGGCCACGGGCGATCCCCGGTGCCGGCGGCTGGCCGGGCAGTTCGAGTACACCGACTTCTGGAACCTGATTGCCCGCAAGGCCAACCCGTTCAACCGGCCGGAGTGGCGCGGCTGGTACCACGCCTACAGCCACCTGAACTCGTTCTGCGGTGCCGGGCCGGCTTATCTGGTGAAGGGCGATCCGCACTACCTGGATGTCCTGAAGGCGGCCTTTGACTTCATCCAAGAGCAGCAGGCCTACGCCACTGGAGGCTTCGGTCCCAACGAGACACTCATGCCGCGCGACGCGCTGTCCGCCACGCTCACCAGCACCGGAAACCACTTCGAGACCCAGTGCGGGTCTTGGGCGGCCTTCAAGCTGACCAAGTACCTGCTGACCTGCACGGGCGACTCGCGCTACGGCGACTGGACGGAGCGGCTCTTGCTCAACGGCGTGGGCGCCAGCATCCCCATGGACCCCGATGGCCGGGTCTTCTACTATTCGGACTACAACCTGGGCGGCGCCTCCAAGCGGCTGAACGCCGACGGCTGGCCCTGTTGCTCCGGCACGCGCATCGAACTGACCGCCGACTACCACGACCTGATCTACCTCCACGATGACGACAGCCTCTACGTTTCCCAGTTCGCGCCTTCAACCGTCGAGTGGCGGCACAATGGCGCCCGGGTGGTGTTGACCCAGCGGACTCGTTTCCCGGAAGAGGAGGCCACCGAGCTGACGGTGGCGGTGGCGCATCCGCGGAAGTTCGGTCTGGCGGTGCGCGTTCCGTCCTGGTTGGCCCGGACCTTGACCGCGTCGGTCAACGGCAAGCCGGTTGAGGTGAAGACCGGCGCCGACAACTGGGCGCGTGTCCGTCGCACGTGGTCCAACGGCGACAGGCTGCGGATCGAACTTCCCATGGCCTTCCATCTGAGCCGGATTGATCCCAAGCAGGAATACCCGGCGGCCATCATGCGCGGGCCGGTGGTCCTCGCGGTGCGGCCCGTGGATGGCAACCCCTCGCGCCAGATTGATTACGCCCGGCTGAGCGAGGCGCTCAAGCCCGTTCCCGGCCAGCCGCTGAATTACCGGACCGGCAAGGACAGCGCGCTGCTGGTTCGCCCCTTCTACCAGTTCGCGGCGGGCGAGACCTACTACATGTATCTGGACCCCGTGCAGAACTTCACGCGGCGGTCATGGGAGGGATACCGTTTCAGCGCGGGCTGGACCGACTTCAATCAGTGGCAGACCGCCTCCTCGCCCGGCGCGAGCGTGGAACACACGTTCGAGGGCACGGGCGTCCGGATCCACGGCTTCCACTACGACGACGGCGGGCGCGGGCAGGTGGAGATTGACGGCAAGCCAGTGGGCGTCCTCGACGGGTACGGTCCTATCCGGGGAGAGCCGGCACAGTGGGACTTCACCGGGCTGTCACCGGGGACTCATACTCTGAAGCTGATCGTCCTGGCAGAGAGCA
>CAYIOH010000554.1:0-3089 GCA_964364975.1 uncultured Bifidobacteriaceae bacterium | reverse complement strand
CGTGTCGTAGCCGAACAGGAGTCCCCCCAACGTTGCCACGAGGCAGATGGGGAGGAGATATTGGAAGTTGGTTTTGCCGGGAGTTGACATGCGAGGTTATGATTTGCCGCTGTCGCGAAGGGCCTTGAACATGGCCTCGACATTTTCAATCGGCGTGTTGCCTTGAACATTGTGGATGGAATCGAACACGAATCCGCCGTCCTGGTTGAAGATGGCAATTCGCTCCCGGACTTCACGATAGACCTGGTCGGCTGTGCCGAACGGGAGCGTCTTCTGCGTGTCCACGCCGCCGCCCCAGAACACGAGGTCCCTGCCAAACTCGCGTTTGAGCCGGACGGCGTCCATGTCCGCCGCGGAGCATTGCACGGGGTTCAACACATCGAACCCGGCGTCAATGAAATCCGGGATGAGCTGATAAACCGACCCGCAGGAATGGATGAAGGTTTTCCACTTCGCGCGCCGGTGAATCAAATCGTTGACCTGTTTGTGGAACGGCTTGAAGAGATCACGATAGCTTTCCAACGAAATGAAGGGGCCGCGTTGTGTGCCGAAATCCGTGCCCGTAACGAGCGCCACCTGCACCACGTCGCCAAAAAGGTCAATCAACGTGTTGATGTTTTGCAGGGCAATTTCGCATTGGCGCTCGAAAATCTTCCAGACGTAATCACGGCGGGCGCGGGTGGAGATGTACCACTCGGAAACGTCGCGAATGCCCTTGGGATGTTTGAGCCACGGCGCCGGCACAAGTGCGATGTCGCCAAACGCCGTGCCGGGAATAACGAGGATCGAACCAAACCGGCGACGCTCCTCGAACCATTTCTTCTTCTCCTGGTAGTAGGCCAGGTCCGCCTCACTCAGCAGACTGAATTCCTCCGTGTTGTCGGCGGGGTCGAGCTTGTTCTCGTCAATCGGCTCCTGGCGCACAATCGCGTCGAAGAAATATCCGCCCTCCGGCATGTGGCCGCTGGGCGGCACGCTCGTGTCGCCTTCGGGATACATCAGCCAGCCGCCATCGGGCGCGCGTGTGACGTTCAGCGTCCCGGGCACGAGACATTCCGTGCCGTCGAACAGCCTGAACGGTTTCCAGTCCTTTTGCTCCGTGCCAAAGATAGACTTGCGCGCCGGCACGCCGATGACGTCAATCCCCAGCGTCTCGCGCAGTTGATCGTCAATCTCGCCGAGCATTTGGTAAGGCTCGATGACTTTCGCGCGCCAGGCCTGGTCGCCGAGCAACCGCTGGCGCAGACGATGAACGACCGAAACGTGAATGCCCGTGACGAACGTGGCGCCGAAATCCACACAGACGCGGTCAGGTTGGCGATGGTCGAGTGCAGCCTGAAGTCGAGCCTTAGAATTCATGTGCCAAGTTTTTGCCGGGCGGCCACGTGTTGACAAGCCTGCGTTTCGATTAACCTTGAATCCTTACCGACTTTTCGGAACGCCGGATTTATCCGGCTGTGTGGCAGCGTGAACGCTGCGTTCCGTCGCAAGTCTCGCCGCACCCGCTGGGTGAAGCATTCCATCAAGTCGGCAAGGATTCAGGGATTGACTTAACGGCTCAATTAGGTGGTGCAATCGCGGCACCGACTGTCATACTGCTGCCGTGGCCAATACGTCACTTGTCCATGCGTCAGTCTTGTTTCCGGCAATCTCGCGTCGCGAACGGCGCAAGGACAGTGCAATTCGCGCACCCCTGCTGAAACGGGTTGCGTGGCGATGGCTGCTGGTTCTAGCCCTGTGCCCGGCGACGACCGTGTTTGCCCAGCAAAAACGCGGCTCGACCGGTTCGGACGCTAAATGGGAGGTGCTGGAGGGATGCCGTCTCGTGACCAATTCAGTCATGAACGGAGATAGCTTCCGCGTGTTGCACCAAGACCGTGAATATATTTTCCGCCTTTACTTCGTGGACGCACCCGAAGGCGATACCACCCTCACTGACCGCGCCAAGGATCAGGCGGCTTATTTCAACATTTCGCCGAACAGCATCCCCCGCGCCGCCAGACTCGCGTCGCAATTCACTAGCGAAAAGCTTGCCGCGACGGAATTCACAGTCATCACCCGCTGGCGAAATGCGATGGGCCGCAGCACACTGGCGCGTTTCTACGCGGTTGTTCTCGTTAACGGGCAGAATCTGGCCGAGGAATTGGTCGCGCACGGCCTGGCCCGCATCTATGGCCTGCGCGCCAACTGGCCGGACGGACCGCGCTCAACCACGTTCATCAACAAACTCAAAAATCTTGAACTGACCGCGCGCGAACAGAAGCGCGGCGTTTGGGACGAGAGCAAATTCCCGCGCGAAACCAGCGCAGCGGCCGAAACTGCGCCCTCAACCAACGCCATCGCGAGCGTCACCCCCGCGTCCGCTTTGGTGGACTTGAACACGGCCGGCTACGAGGATTTGCAAAAGCTGCCGGGCATTGGGCCCAAACTGGCCGAACGCATCATGGCCCACCGTCCTTACCAGACAATGGATGACCTGGACAAAGTTCCCGGGATCGGCCCGAAGACTCTCGACCGGCTGAAACCGCTGATTCAAGTCACAAGTCCGCCGCCCTGAACCGTTATTAAACCTGTGGATTCATGGTGAGTTATCTCTGGATCGCAATCGGCGGCGCGCTGGGCAGCGTGGGCCGCTACTGGCTCAACGGCATCGTCTCCGCCAGATTCGGTGAGACTTTTCCGCTGGGCACACTCGCCATCAATGTCATTGGTTCATTCATCATCGGAATTCTCGGCGCGCTGACGATTCCCGAAGGGCGGATGAGCCCCGAAACGCGGGCGTTCGCCACGCAGTTTTTGATGATTGGCGTTTGCGGCGGATACACCACCTTCTCCTCGTTCGGCCTGCAAACCCTGAACCTGCTGCGCGAGCGCGAATGGCTTTACGCGGGCGGCAACGTGCTGCTCTCCGTCGCGCTCTGTCTGGTGGCGGTCTGGCTGGGTTACATGCTCGGCGCAATGCTCGGTTCAACGAAAGGTAGTTGAAACCACGAATGAACTCGAATAAACATGAATTCATTTCTGCAGGTAGGGCGCGGCACAAACCGCGGCCCGGGGCGCGCCCAAACACCAAACCCCCGGGCCGCGGG
>CAYIOH010000553.1:0-3091 GCA_964364975.1 uncultured Bifidobacteriaceae bacterium | reverse complement strand
ATAACCCTCATCTGCATTTTTTTCCAGAATGCTCCCCATCGTCTTGGCCAGCGGCACGGTTTCTGCCAACGCCGCGAGTACGTGAGGCGTCGTCAATTCCACGTGGGAGTAAAAAGCGTCATAGAGCGCGCTGTTGATGGCCTCCTCGATTTCAGCGCCGCTGAAATTGGTGCTCGCGTCGGCCAGGGCTGCCAGATCGAACTGCGCAGCATCGCGGCCCCGCTTGGTCAAGTGAATGCGAAAGATTTCCAGCCGCTCATCCCGGCTTGGCAGATCCACGAAAAAGATTTCGTCCAAGCGACCCTTGCGCAGCAGTTCCGGCGGTAGTTGAGAAATGTCGTTTGCCGTTGCCACGACAAAGACGGGCGCGGTTTTCTCTGACAGCCACGTCAGAAATGTTCCAAATACGCGCGCTGTCGTGCCACCGTCCGTCGCGCCCGACCCTTGTGATCCGGCGAACGCCTTGTCAATTTCGTCCACCCAAAGGATGGCGGGTGCGACCGATTCACCCACCGCGATGGCCCGGCGCACGTTTTCTTCCGAGGAGCCGACCAGGCTGCCAAACATGCGCCCCATGTCAAAGCGCAGCAGCGGCAGTTGCCACAAATTGGAAACCGCCTTGGCGCAAAGGCTCTTGCCGCAGCCCTGCACGCCGAGCATCAGGATTCCCTTGGGTGCCGGCAGGCCGAACGCGCGCGCCTCGGCGGTGAACGCAATCGCGCGCTTGCCAAGCCATTCCTTCAGCACCGTCATGCCGCCGACGTTGGTGAAACTCTCGTTCGTGGCGTAATACTCCAGTAACCCGCTCTTGCGGATGATTTGCTGTTTCTCGGCGAATACCTCGTTCACATCCTCGCCGCTCAATCGCTCGTCCTTGACAATGATCTTGGCAAAAACATTCTCTGCCTCCCCGAGCGTCAGACCCAGCGCCGCCTGCAACAGCCGTTCGCGGCCCGCGTCGTCGAGGTCAATCTTGACCTGCTTGAACTGTTTTACGTCTTCGAGGATTTTGTCGAGCAGCACGGACAAATCATCCCGCGACGGCAGCGGGTAATTGAGCACCGTGATTTCTTTTTCCAGTTCGGTCGGGATTTCGAGCACCGGCGAGACGAGCACAATCGTCTTGAAACTGTTCTTCAAGTGCAGCGCGATTTCCTTGAGTTTGCGGGTGATCGCAAAATTATTCTTGGTCAGGAACGGGTGGAAATCCTTGAATACGAAAATTGCCGGCTCAACTTGCTCGATCACCTGGTCGAGCGCGGCCAGCGGGTCTTTCGTTGCGGCGCTACGATGCTTCTGCGACTGGATGGAAGTCCCGGCCGGCACGATGCCCGTGCTGTAACTCCATTCAAAAACTTTTTTCTGCCGCTGCTTTGCGATCTCGACCACGAGATTTTGAACGCGCATTTCTTCGCTCGAAATGACGTAGAGAATCGGATAGCGGGCGCGGATGAGTGTTTCGATTTCAGTTTGAAAGTTCATGGTTCGAAATGCGTGGACTGCCGGACACGGGTAACGATCTGTCCGTCGTCCGGACTTAGTTCGCGCAAGAGAGCCGCCATCGGTTGCGTGAGATTATGAACCAAAATCTTGCCGTCGGGGAGGATTAAAAGTTCACTGCTCAGTTCCCCGTCGAGCCGCGTTGGCGATTGAGGTTGGCAGCGTTTGTTCATGGAATCAGGTTCAAACCGCAGGATTGTGCAATTTCTAGTGCGCGCCGGTTAGCGCTGGCCGACACCGTTTCCCGCAACTCCGAATGCCGCGTTGCGTGCCACGCCGGCCAGAAACCCGAACGTAGGTTCACCTTGATTCCAGGCAGCTCGGTCGCCAACCATTCCGCAATCGGTCGCCAGCAACAATCCACATGACCGGCCATCAGCAGGTGGCGGACGATCAGTTCGCCATGTTCGCGCGCCCCAACGAGATTCTTCCGGACGATCGAGACGTAATCAGAAACCTTCGCCAGTCGCCGCGCGCAAGCGTCGTTGCCGAATTTGAAATCCGCCAGCCAGACATCGAACATGCCGTCCAGCAACTCGCGCGCTTGGGCAGAGCCGTGCGCATTGGTCTTCCAGACCAGCTTCGCCGTCTCCGGGAGCGCCGCCACCAGTTCAAGCGCCGCGTGCAGATGAATCGTCGGTTCGCCCCCGAACACCATCACCGTCCGCGCGCCGCGATTCAACGCTCGCACAGCTTGCGCCGCCATCGCCGCCGCGACGAATCCGGCGCCGGCGGCGGGATTCCAACTTTCGAGCCCCCGATTGCAGAAGTCGCAGCGCAAATCGCAACCGCTCAATGCCACTGCGAAGGTGGGAATCAATTCCAGCTCGTCGGACACCTCTATCTGCGCGGAAAAAAATCTCGTGTTCGCTCCGGCGTGACATAACCCAGAGGGCCCGGCCAGCCGATTCACGCCGCAGTGGTGCGCGCAAAAATGGCAATCCGCCAGCATTGCCCGAGCGACAGCGGCGCGCTCGCGGGCGAGCGCCGCGCGTGAGCGCAGCTTCGTCCGTGGTTCGGTTGTTTCCAAGCAAATCATGTCATCGTCGGGTCAAGCGCCGCCACAATGAGCGCGTTGGTTTGGGTTCACTTTCGAGCGATTTGTCCAGCCGTTCGGCGATGGACGGCGGCACTTTCGTTTGTGCGGCGTCGTAGCGCAGGAGTTCTTCGACGGTTGCGAATTCGCTCGCCGCGGTTTGTTGCGTGTGCGTCTCGGAAATTTCTTGCTGTTCCTGTGATGTGAGCTTGTGCTTCTGTTTCATAACGACCTCAAGCGGTTTTGGCGAAGAGCACGGCGAACGCCTTGCGCGCGCGATGCAATTTGCCGCGCACGGCGTCCGTGGTTTGACTGGTCAGCGTTGCCACCTGGTCGTAACTCAACTCCTCGTCGACCACGAGCAGCAGCAACAGCCGATGTTCATCTGACAGCTCGTCCAGCGCGGCCTGTATCCGACGGCCAAGTTCCTTCGTCTCCAGCACGCGCAGCGGGGAGTCGGTTCGGGCGGCGGCATTCTCCCATACAGCCTCGTCAGCATTGGTGACGAGATTCCGGCTGCCCCAGCTTTGGCGCAGGTTGAGGCAATGGTTGATG
>CAYIOH010000552.1:0-3092 GCA_964364975.1 uncultured Bifidobacteriaceae bacterium | reverse complement strand
CTCAAGTGCGATGAAAAACCTTTTGGGACAGTTTCGGAGTGACGCGCCCTACCGAATCGGAACTTTGAGCTTATTAGCGCCAACTCGTCGCGAGCCAGAAACAGCCCACACCCATCGCCGCCACGGCGCACGCGCCCATCAAGCCGCGATAAATTTTCGGCCCGCGATTGGTAAAGCGCGCCGCCAGCCAGCCCATCCCCCAGGAAAACGCCGCCATCGCGCCAATCGTTCCCAGACCGAAAGCAATAAGATAGGCCACCGCTTCCGACCGGGTGGGAAACGCCAGCGCCGGCAGCACGCCGAGAAAATGGGAGCTTCCCGCCAGTCCGTGCAGCGTGCCGATGCCGAACGCCGCATGCACATGCAGGTGCGCACGTTCGCCGCGGTGATCCTCGCGCCGAGAGTGAACGTGAAAATGAACGTGCCGTTCGCCGCCATGCTTGTGTTCGTGCGCGTGGATGTTGTGCTTGAGCGCGCGGCGCAACGCCCACAAGCCGATGCCGAAGAGCACCACGCCCACGAACCGTTCGCCCCACGTCGAGAGCAGGTCCACCGGGATCAAGCCGCGGAGCCAAAGCGAAAGCAGGCCAACGAGTCCCACTCCTGCCGAATGGCCCAACCCCCAGCGCACGCCTGGCAACCACGCGCGCAGGGGACGCCGCACGGCCAGCGGCGCCACGGCGGTCAAATGGTCTGGCCCGGTGACGACATGCACGGCGCCGGCAATCAATCCTGTGATTATCGAAATCATCTGTTCCGTTGTACCATCAGGCGACGACTGTGCTTCATTGCCCGCTATTGCGCAAAGAAAACTTCATCGTCATTCGCAATAAGATTCTCCGCGATGAGCCGGCTGGCCGCCACACACAGATTGACAAAAGTCTCTCGTTTCTTGCGCAGATTCGGCCAGGGCCGAGGTAGGGCGTGAGTCCGGGTAAACGCCCGGTTTTATTGTGCCGCGTCCGCTCGGTGGCGATGATGCCTTTGAGTTTCGGGCTTGGATCAACTTCGCATCCACTCGTCCGGCAACTGGCTTCTGAGCAGATGCGTAACCGCCTTGACGGCCAATTCGATCGGGAAAACAGGTTTGGCGATGAGGTCGTTGCCCCCGCTGAGGACGCTGTGGGTCCGACTCTGAAAGTCGGCGTGGCCAGTGATGAAGATAACGGGGGTTTTTAGATAACCCGGTATGGCGCGCACCTTTTCGCAGAGTTGAAAGCCATCCATCCCCGGCATCAGAACATCGAACAGAAGCAAATCGAAATGGTCGGCCTCAAGCGTTTTCAAGGAGGTTAACGGATCTTGGAACCCGACGGCGTGTAGATTTGCCCGATTTAAAGCCGACACGATGGCGCGATTCGAGATGGGATCGTCGTCCACGACCAATGCCTTCGGTTGCGTTGGCAATGCGGTTGGTCCACGTTCCTCGTGGGCGAAGAGGGGCCGGAAGAAATCGAGGGTGTTGGCAATGGTCTGTAGCGAGGAAGCATTGATACAGGCCGGCTTTTCTTGAAGTTCCAACAGCAGCGCTTCGAAGACGCTTGAGAGCAACGCGATTTGATCGCATCCGGCGAGGCCAGCCATGGCGGTTACGAAGTGGACTTTGCGGTAGAAATCGGTCAAGCGCGTGGCCTGGTTCTGCGGGGGTTCGCTGTGGATGAAGGCTTCGTTCAATTGGCGCAACGTTGCGAGCGTCGCGGGTCCGTTCTTAAGGAAGTCGCGGCGCATGCCCATTTTGGCCTGGGCTTCGGTTGCTTTTTCGGAGGCTTGCGTGGGGGTGTTGGCTGCGCCCGGCGTTGAGGTGAGCCGCTCCGCCGTGGCTGCGCTGGCAGCCTGGCGTGGTATTACGCCAGTGATGCCAGACAAGATAGTGGATACCACGGCCACCAGGCGAGTGGGCGAGCAGGCTGACTTCGAGAGATGCGCGTCAGCCTTGGCCCTAGCGGCGACCCGGTCGTCGTCGCTGAAAGAGTTTGAGAGCACGACAACGCGGGTGTCCTTCAATCGAGGTTCAGAGCGGATGAATTCAAGAACCTCCAAGCCGTTGAATTTCGGCATCATGATGTCCAGCACAACGAGGTTCGGCTTGACGTCGTGCAGGGCTTTTATGGCGGCCAGGCCATCCTCGGCCACTTCCACCTCGTAGCCGTATTCCAGAAGTTTCTTGCGGTAAATCTGCACGATCACTGCGTCGTCATCAACGAGAAGTATTTTGATCATGGCGGGTTTCCTGTGTGTTATCTCAATCGGTGTAACCGTTTGGGTTCTTTTTGTGCCACGCCCAAGCAGTGGCGACGATGTCTTCCAATTTCGGGAACTTGGGTTTCCAACCCAACTCGTTGATTGCTTTCGCCGCCGACGCCACCAAGCGCGGCGGATCGCCGGGACGGCGCGGCTTCTCAATAGCGGGTATCTTTTTGCCCGTGATTCTTTCGCACGTCTGAATTACTTGCCGCACGGAATAGCCGTCGCCGTTGCCAAGGTTGTAGAAACCGGTTTTGCCGGGCTGCAATCCCAGCATGTGCGCCCGCGCAAGATCCGCGATGTGGATGTAATCACGGACACACGTGCCGTCGGGCGTGGGATAATCCGTGCCGTATATCTCGCAGTGGGGCGACTGGCCGAGGGCGACTTTGAGCACGTTGGGAATTAAATGCGTCTCCGTGCGATGCGCCTCGCCGAATTTCTCCGTCGCGCCAGCGGCGTTGAAGTAGCGGAACGCAATGAATTCCAACCCGTAAATCCGCTGATACCACTGAAGAATTTTTTCGACCATCAATTTGGATTCCCCGTAGGGATTGATGGGGCGTTGCGGGGTGTCCTCGGTGATCGGCACGCGGGCGGGCGGGCCGAACGTCGCGCAGGTGGAACTGAATACGAACTTTTGGACGCCGCACTCGACAGCAGCGTCAAGGAATTTGAGGGAGTTGACGACATTGTTGTGAAAATACTTTTTGGGGTCGGTCATGGATTCGCCGACGAGGGTGTTGGCGGCAAAGTGCATGATGGCGTCAGGTCTGGCATTCTTGACAGCTTTGAGGATGTCACCCTCCTGTTCCGGTTTGCCGAGAACGAAGGTGGCGCGTGAATCC
>CAYIOH010000551.1:0-3097 GCA_964364975.1 uncultured Bifidobacteriaceae bacterium | reverse complement strand
CCAGGCCGGGCGACAGTGCGGCGGCGGTAAGTTCAAAGCGCACCTGGTCGTTCCCCTTCCCCGTCGCGCCATGGGCGATGGCCTGTGCCTTTTCCTTGCGCGCCACCTCAATCATGCCCTTGGCAATGAGCGGTCGCGCGATGCTGGTCCCGAGGAAATATTGACCCTCATAAACCGCGCCCGCCTGAATGATCGGGAAAATGAAGTCGCGCGCGAATTCCTCCTGCAGGTCCACGATGTAAATCTTCGACGCGCCGGTCTTCTTCGCCTTCGCTTCGAGGCCGGTGAGTTCGTCCTCCTGCCCGATGTTCGCGCAGAAGGCGATCATTTCGGCGTTGTAGTTTTCTTTGATCCAGGAAAGGAGCACCGAGGTGTCCAATCCGCCCGAGTAAGCCAGAACAATTTTCATTGCGTGGATTAAACCGCCAAAGCGCCGCGAGCGCAAAGCGGAAATGAACAGAGCGCATCCGCTTCCAATGAAAAGCGGCGGTAAACGCGCCGCAGTCCAGACGCTCCGCGCAATTTGATAATGCCACGGCGGCGCGTCAGCGTTTGGAGTGCGATGGCTTCAGCATCGCTTTTGGACATGCCCCGAACCGCACCACGCACTCCATCAAGGCGGAAAGCCGATGGCGAGTTTCACCGCTGAATATTCGGGGTGAATCTCGCCGGCGCGGGTGCGGATGGTGAGTGGTGGTTCTTCCCAAGTCCGCCCGCGAAACCATTCGGGCAAATCATCCGCGCGCATCATGCCAAAGAGCCCTACGAGCGGCGGCTCGCCTTCGCGAAACACCACCGGACGTTTGCGGACGATGACCAGGTCCGCGTCTTTCGCGCTCGATTCGACACGCGTTAGCTGCGGTGGCTCGGTCGGAAAGACGCACGCAAAAAATCCGCCAAGCGCGAGATGTCTGGCAGCAACCGTGCAGTAATCCGCCACCGTGCCGCGCAACTCGAAGCGGCAGGCGAGCCGTTGCGGGTGGTCGCTCTTCACACCCGCTTCCGGTGGAAAATACGGCGGGCTGCCGGTAACGAGCTCAAACTTTTCATCTGGCTGCAGAAGTTTCGGGGCGCGGAAATCACCCTCGCGAATTTCGTAGCGATCCGTAAGTCCGTTGTAGCGCGCGGATTTTTGCGCGAGCGCGATGCTTTCCGGCTGCGCCTCCACTGTGACGAACCGCGCGCCCGGCAACCGCCACGCACAAATTATCCCTACCGTGCCGATGCCGCTGCCGAGGTCGAGCGCAGTGCGCGCCGTGGGACTCCAACTTGTGCCGTACCACGCGGTAAGAATGTCGTCGGTGGAAAAGCGATGGCCGTCCCGCAGTTGAAACAAACGGAAATGCCCGCTAATGGCATCGAGGGTTTCGTCTGGCTCAACTGTCACGCCCGAAGCGAGTCCGGGCGGGACGGGTCCAGGCTTGGCCCAGCCTTTGAAATGCGTTTCGTGGATCACGTCGTCGGCAGTTTTGTCTTCTAGCCGCCTGCAAAGGTTTCATCGTCCCACGAAGCCGGGTCGTCGAGAGATTCGAGGTGCGTGAAGACTACCGAGTCCGGCAGCGCACGACGGATGTCAGCCTCAATTTTATCCAATAGCTCGTGACCGCGTTGAACCGTCCAGTTGCCGGGAACAAGCACATGCACCGATACGAATTTTCGCGCGCCGGCCTGTCGCGAGCGCAGCGCGTGGAATTGGATTCCTGCTTGCTCGTAGGTTTGCAGGACTTTGCGCACGGCGGCCATGTCCCCGGCGGGAAGTGCAATGTCCATCAATCCGGCGATGGAGCGCCGCACGATGCGCACGCCCGTCCAGACGATGTTCGCCGCCACGAGCAACGCCACAACGGGGTCGAGCCACAGCCAGTTCGTCAGCGCCACCAAGGCCACGCCCACGATGACACCCACGGAGGTCCAGACGTCGGTCAGCAAATGGTGCGCGTTGGCTTCGAGCGTGATGGAGTTGTGCGTCCGACCGACGCGCAGGAGCAGGAGCGCCACGCCGAGGTTGACGACGGAAGCCGCCGCCGAAACCGCCAGGCCAAGCCCGACGGCTTCCAACGGTTTTGGCGTGATAAGCCGCATCACCGCCGCAACGGCGATGCTGACCGCCGCGACGAGAATCAGCCCGCCCTCGACGCCGCTGGAAAAATACTCGGCCTTGCCGTGACCGTAGGCGTGGTCCTCGTCCGCAGGCCGCGCCGCCACGGTCAACATTGCCAGTGCCATGATGCCGCCGACCAGATTGACGAGCGATTCCACCGCGTCCGAAAGCAACCCGACCGAGCCGGTGATAAAATACGCCGCCGTCTTAAGCGCAATGGTGACAAGCGCCGCCGCGATGGACAGCCAGGCGAAACGGGTTAGGAATTGGCGGTTCACGTTCGGCGAATTAGACACAAACGAACAGAGTTCGCCAAGCTTGTTGGAGTTCAGCCTTCAGGCTGTTTCGGGCTTCAACTTGACGGTGGAAGCAAGCTAAAGCTTGGACTCCAACAAATGGCAGAACATCGCGTCGCGGAGCTTGGGCTCGAACCACGTGCTCTTGGGCGGCATGATGCCGCCGGCGTCGGCGATGGTCATCAAGTCTTCGATGCTCGTCGGGAACAGGCTGAACGCGCAGGCGTATTCGCCGCTATTCACGAGCTTCTCCAACTCCGCCGTGCCGCGGATCCCGCCGACGAAATTGATCCGCTTGCTCGTGCGCTGGTCGGCCACGCCGAAGACCGGAGCAAGCGCGTGTTTCTGAAGCAACGTCACGTCGAGCCGTTCAATCGGGTCATTCGTTGCGGTGAATTGTGGACGGAAATTCAGGGTGTGCCACTTGCCGCCAAGAAACAAACCAAGCTCGTGCTTGCGGGTTGGTTTCGCCGCGCCATCAGACTTGATGACGAACACTGCGCCGAGTTTCTCCAGCAGTTTCGCAGGCGAAAGCCCGTTGAAATCTTTCAACACCCGGTTGTAGGGCAGAATGCGCAGCTGGCCGGCCGGAAAGAGCACCGCGAGAAACCAGTTGTACTCCTCGTTGCCGGTGTGTTTGGGATTGCCGGCCCGGAGCCTCTCGGCCCCTGCTCAGCGTCGGAAAGGGCATCCGTTGCAA
>CAYIOH010000550.1:0-3101 GCA_964364975.1 uncultured Bifidobacteriaceae bacterium | reverse complement strand
AATGGCCGCATGGTCATCATCGAGATGAACCCGCGCGTCAGCCGCAGTTCCGCGCTGGCGTCCAAGGCCACCGGCTTTCCCATCGCGAAGATCGCCGCCAAACTCGCCGTCGGCTACCTGCTCGACGAACTCAAGAACGACATCACGCGCGAAACCCCCGCGAGCTTCGAGCCGAGCATTGATTACGTCGTGACAAAAATCCCACGGTTCGCGTTTGAAAAATTTCCCCAAGCCGATCCGACCCTGACGACTCAAATGAAATCCGTCGGCGAAGCCATGGCGATTGGGCGAACCTTCAAAGAATCCCTCCAGAAATGTCTCCGCTCCCTCGAAATCGGAAGAAGCGGACTCGGCGGCGACGGCAAGCCGTGGCGGATTGGAACAGAAGTCTATGGCGACCGCGACATTCTTCCCCGCGACGTGATTTCCCGCAAACTCTCCGTCCCGAACGCCGAGCGAATTTTTTTCATCCGCCACGCGCTGCGCGCCGGATTCACGATTGAAGAAATCTTCCAACTGACCAAGATAGACCGCTGGTTCTTGGTGCAAATCAAAGAGATTGTGGATTTTGAGGAGGAACTGGCGGGGGCAAAAAACTAAACCAGAGAATGACCGACGTATGAACAATGATGAATACGTTGGGTTGATTATCAAAAAGTATGCGCTCCTAACAGCGCCTACGCCTGCTGGTGCTGCGGCAGCGCAAGCTGTCTATCCACTCATCCAGCAGTGGGCAGGGAAACAACTTCTCAAAGTTTCGTATTCTGGCTCAACCGCCAAGAGCACAGCCATTTCAGGCATTACTGATTTGGATTTGTTTATTTCGCTCAGCAATGACACGCCCGAAAACTTGAGCGAGATTTACCAAAAGCTTGCCACCCACTTCGAAGCCAAGGGTTACACGGTTCGCCGCCAAAATGTTTCGATTGGGATAACGCACAACGGCGTCTCGATGGATTTAGTTCCTGCCAGAAAACATCCTGGCAACACGAGCGACCACAGCCTCTATCGAAGCAAAGCGAAGACATGGACACAGACAAATGTGGATACGCACATTCGAGTTGTCTCCCAGTCTGGAAGACTGGATGAAATTCGAGCGACCAAGATTTGGCGTGCGCTTCACGGATTAGAATTTACGTCCTTCTACTTGGAAAGCTGGCCGGCACGCCCGTCTTTTACTGGGACGAGTGCGGCGTGGATCACCGACCCGGACTGTGGTCTATTCGCCGATGATTTTCACCAGCACGCGCTTTCGGCGGCGGCCGTCAAACTCACCGTAGAAAATTTGTTCCCACGGGCCGAAGTCCAGTTCGCCCTTGGTGATGGCCACCACCACTTCGCGCCCCATGACCTGCCGTTTCAGGTGGGCGTCGGCGTTATCCTCGCCGGTGCGGTTGTGTTGATACTGCGAGGAGGGCGCGTGGGGAGCGAGTTTCTCCAACCACACCTCGTAATCGTGCAGGAGGCCGTCTTCCGCGTCGTTTATGAACACCGAGGCGGTGATGTGCATGGCATTCACCAGACACAACCCTTCCCGAACGCCGCTCTTGCGGACCAGGTCTTCAACGGTTCGCGTGATGTTGACGAAGCCGCGCCGGTTCGGAACCTCGAACCAAAGATATTCGGTAAGACTCTTCATGCGCATGGTATGCCACACAACGGCGGAGACCGGCAATAAGGGATCTTTGCCATCCGCGCAGAAGTTTCCATTGCCAAAGCGACATTCCATGGTGGCCTGTAATCCATCCGACCGGATCAGCGAGCGAATATTTGCCGGATCACGTCTTCGATGGGAACTTCTTCAATGTCAATGTCGCGCACGGGCAGTTCGTCCAGCAGCGCCTTGCACGCCGGGATGACGCGGTCGCGCTTGACCTTGAGCTTGATGCTGCCGGGCGCTTTTTCGACGACTTCGCCGTGTTTCGTCAGAGCATCGGTGGGGCAGGCGTCGGCATTGTCGCAGTGAATGGTGATGAGCTTGAAATCGGCGAAGCGGTCCACAATATCGCTCAGGCGGCCGTCGAAGAAAATTTTCCCGTGGTCAATAATGATGACCCGCTCGCAAAGCGCTTGAATGTCGGCCATGTAATGGCTGGTCAGGAGAATGGTGGTCTGGTGTGTCTCGTTGTAACGGCGCAAAAATTCGCGCACGATTTTCTGCGAAACCACGTCCAGCCCGATGGTTGGCTCGTCAAGGAACAGGACTTTGGGTTGATGGAGCAGCGAAGCGATGAGTTCCATCTTCATGCGCTCGCCCAGTGAAAGTTCGCGCACGCTGACGTTGAGTTTGTCACGGACGGTCAGCAGTTCGCTCATTTCGGCGACGGTGCGCTCAAAACGGTCGGCGGGGATGCCGTAAATTTTTGAATTGAGTTCGAGCGATTCGCGCGCGGGCAGGTCCCACCAGAGCTGGTTTTTCTGACCGAGCACGAGCGCGAACTGGCGGCGATAGCCGTCGTGCCGCTCCCACGGCACGTAGTCAAGTACGCGCGCGGCGCCGTTGGTTGGATAGAGCAGGCCAGCGAGCATTTTGAGGGTGGTAGTCTTGCCAGCACCGTTGGGGCCGAGGAAACCGACCAACTCGCCGGGTTCGATGGCGAAGCTGACGTTGTTGACGGCGACGATTTGCTCGTAAGTGCGGTGAAACAGGCCTTTGACGGCACCCGCGAAGCCCGGCTGCTTTTTGTAGGTGCGAAAGGTCTTGGTGAGGCCGTTGACTTGGATGACTGGCATGCGGGATTGCGGATTACCGGTTTAGGATTGCGGATTCAATCGCGCGGGAATCCGCAAGCGTGTCACCGCATCAACTGTTTCTCAAGATGGAGGACCTTCTGGCGAATGTTGGCGTCCACTTCCATGCGGTCCTTTACGAGCCGGCAGGCGTGCAGCACCGTGCCGTGGTCGCGGCCGCCGAACGCCTCCCCGATGGTGGCGAGCGAGCTTTCGGTCATCTGGCGGGTGAGATACATGGCGATTTGTCGCGGGAAGGCGATGTTTTCCGGGCGGCGCTTGCTGGTCATGTCCGCCAGCCGGATGTCAAAGTGCTCGGCCACTTTCTTCTGAATCACTTCGACGTTGACGGAGAAGCGACCTTCCTCGTG
>CAYIOH010000549.1:0-3104 GCA_964364975.1 uncultured Bifidobacteriaceae bacterium | reverse complement strand
AAAGGCGTGGGCGACGCCGTGAAGATGCTGCGCGACGCGTTTCCGAAGCTGCCCATCATCGCCGGCAACGTAACCAGCGCGGCGGGCGTGGGATTCCTGGCGGATTGCGGCGCGAATGCGATCAAGGTGGGGCAAGGGCCGGGTTCAATTTGCACCACGCGCATCGTGGCGGGCGTGGGCATTCCGCAGATGACGGCGCTTTACATCTGCTCGCGCGCCGCCGCGAAAAAGGGCGTGACCATCCTTGCCGACGGCGGCATCACGAAGTCCGGGGACATCGTCAAGGCGCTGACGTTGGCGGACGCGGCGATTTGCGGCGGTTTGTTCGCCGGTTGCACCGAAGCGCCGGGCGACGTGATGGAAATTGCCGGCAAACGTTACAAACAGTATCGCGGCATGGGCAGTCTGGCGGCGATGAAAGCCGGCTCGGCCGCGCGTTACGGCCAACCCTCCAACCCCACGCAAAAAGTGGCCGCCGAAGGCATCGAGGCGCTCAAGGAGGTGGTTGGCTCGGTGGACCGCGTGCTGGCGCAACTCATCGGTGGGATTCAATCCGGCATGGGCTACATCGGCGCTGCGAACCTCGAACAGTTGCGTGCGAACGCCCGCTTCATCCGCGTGAGCGCCGCCGGCATAAAGGAAGCCGCGCCGCATGACGTGGTGGAGTTGAAGACGGGGAGTTAACCGCCATGCCACGCAATTCTCCTCGCTGCATCATCATTGCCGGGCCAAACGGCGTGGGCAAAACGACCTTTGCCCGCGAATTCTTGCTGAAGGATGCGGGCGTCGTTCGTTTCGTGAACACCGATTTGCTTGCCGCCGGGTTATCGCCCTTGCGCCCCGATCTGGCGGCCTTGACTGCGGGCCGCCTGTTTCTCGGCGAACTGGATCGACTCGCCAGGGCACGGCAGGACTTTGCTTTTGAAAGCACGTTGAGCGGTTTGACCTATCTCCATCGGCTCGAACGCTGGAAAGCCGCTGGCTATCGGATTGAAATCGTGTTCCTGCGTCTCGCGTCAGTACAACTGGCGTTGCGCCGCATCGCCGCGCGGGTGAAACAGGGCGGACACGACGTGCCGCGCGTGGCTGTGTTGCGAAGATTCAATCGCGGCTGGAAAAATTTCGAGGCCGCTTACAAACCGCTGGCGGATGTGTGGGCGGTGTATGATAATTCCGGCGACAAACCTGAACTGTTGGAAACAAAACCTTGAAAGCGAAGAACGGCAGGCAAAAGAGCAAGACATTTGCGGTGGTGGTGGGACGCGCGCTCCGGCGCGCGGGGCTGGCCGCGCGCAAAACCGCCCGCGCGCACGGCACGCTCGTTTACGTCTGGCGCAAAGGCAAAGTGGTGGCCGAGAAACCGTGAAAACAGCGCTGCGAACCTCGAACAGTTGCGTGCGAAAGCCCGCTTCATCCGCGTGAGCGCCGCCGGCATGAAGGAAGCCGCGCCGCACGACGTGGTGGAGTTAAAGACGGGGAGCTGATTTTCAGATCAGTGCGACTATGAAACCGCACAGAACATGCACGCGAATCGCCGCAGTAACGCGAATTGAGGTGGTGGTAATCATCGCAGTGGTGGGATTTATTGCCCTAGCTGTATTGCCTGCCGTTTCAGCCGCAAAACAACAAGCCCAAGTCCAACAATGCACCAACAATCTCAAAGTTGTCGCATTGAGTTTTCTTGAGTGGACTTTGGAGCCACGTGGAGAACCTTGTGGCCGGCAAGGATACTATTTTCCAATGGGGACTTCTGTAACCAACGGAGGCACGATGGAACTTGTCGAAAAGGCGGAGGCAGTTGTTCACTTTCAAGCTCTGTCAACCAACCTGACCGACCTAAAGTCTTTAGTTTGCCCAGCCGATAAGGAGAGGGTAGCCGCAGTTTCTTTAGACGCCAATTTTGGCAACCAAAATTTGAGTTATTTCATTGATTTGGACACAACAAAAGATGGTAGTGGGACCAACATTCTTGCGGGCGACCGAAATCTCACGTTGAACGGCGCACCAGTGCCTCCCGGTGTTTTGAAGTTACCTGCTGACAGTGCAGTCGGTTGGAGCAAAGAAATCCACAAAAGATGGGGGCAGCTTGTTTTCGCCGATGGCCACGCAGAGATGTACATAAATAGCTTGCAGCCATTCTTAAAGGCCACCGGCTTTGCCACAAATCGGTTGGCGATACCGTAGTTTCAAAACTCAATCGCCTCATTCAGCTTGCCGCATTGAGAACAGCGCGAGCGGACCACGTCCGGGTCGTCGGTATAGACGTAGCCGCAGTTCCGGCAGCGGAAGATGCGGTCTTCGCTTGGTGTCGGGTGAAAGCGGCGTCGGCGCAGCTCGGAATAAAGGCCCAAGCCGCACAGCGCCGCCAGCAGCGCCAACACGTAAGCGAGGATGAGCGTGGGGATGGACATGCTACGGATTGGCGGTCGGCTTGTTGGTTTCCGGCACGGTGTGCCACTCGAAAATCATCGTGCCCACACTCAACTTCGCTGCGCCGTTGAGCAACGGCTCGAAGCGCGCTGTCTTGGCGAAATGCAGCGCGAACTGATCCGCCTTCGGCGATCCGCTTCCCGCCAGCAAATTCGGGGAAATCACGTTGCCGTCCGCGTTCACCAGCGCCTGAACCACACTATTCGTCAGCAAATCTGACGCCGCCCAAGGTGCAAGCTCCGGCGGGTTGAGCAGGCGGCGGTTGGCAAGCGCGCCCGCAAGGCGCAGGGTCGAACGCGCGGCGGTGACCGGCCCGACCTCCGGCGCGACGGGCAGGGTCAACTCCGGCGCGGGTTTGATTTCGAGTTCAATCCGGGCGAGCCGGTTTGTCTGCATGAACTGTGCGAACGTGTTACCGAGTTTTTCCACCGGCAGCGCCAGCAGCCGGGGTGGCTCGGTCCAACGAAACGGCTGGAATTTCACGTCGGGAATCTGCCACCACGTCGCGCCGGCGAAGCCTTTGCGATGCGGCAGGGCGAAGAGCGTCGGGTCGTTGAGCGCGAGGAGTTCGTCGGAATCCACCGCGAGGCGCAACGTGGGGGCGAACGCGGGCGGACGCGGTGTGACGGGCTTGCGGTCGCCAAGCGCGAAAATAAGTCCGAGGTGCGCCGCGA
>CAYIOH010000548.1:0-3110 GCA_964364975.1 uncultured Bifidobacteriaceae bacterium | reverse complement strand
CGAACTACACAGCCACGGCGGAGCAGCGCGCCGCCTACGCCCGCGAGCACAGCCCGGAGATGGTGGCCACGCTGAAGTCGCTCGGCGTCAACTTCGTGATGATGCACTGCTACAAAGGCGGCGGACTGGTGGCGGAGCGTGAGAGCATGAACGACGCGGTGAAGTTCGCCAAGCTGTGTCACGACGCCGGCCTGCATGTGGGCGTGTATGCCGACAGCGGCACGCTCATGTGGGAACTGTTTTTCAACGAAATGCCGCAGGCGAGGGATTGGGTTGTGAATGACGCCGATGGCAATCCGCTCACGTATGGCAAGGCCGCCTACCGTTATTACTGGAATCGCAATCATCCTGACGGCCAAGTGTTCTTCCGCCAGATTATGCGCTTTGCCGTGAAGGACATTCGGACTGACCTCATTCATCTCGACAATTACATCACCGGTCCCGGCTACGACGCGAACTCGGTGGCGCGCTTCCGCCAGTATCTCCGCACCACGTTCCAGGCAAACCAACTCAAGGCGAACGGCATCACGAACCTGAACGCGATGACGCCGCCGGATCGCAACGGCACCAACCTGCTGGCGCGGGCGTGGGCGAACTTCAGTTGTCAGTCGTTGGCCGACGCCTATCAGGCGATGGGCCGTTACGCGCGCACGCTGCGCCGCGACATTCTCATGGAGTGCAACCCGGCGGGTGTCGGCGCGACGCTCCGTTGGGCGGTGGACCACGGACGCCTGTTACGCGGCGGTGAAGCGTTTTGGGATGAAGGCGCGCAGCCTGGTTTTGTCAAAGGCAAGCTGCAGACGCGGATTCGCACTTACAAGGCGGCCCGCAGCTTGAACAACTCGGCGTTCGTTTATGTCACCAACCCCCTCGAAGCCGCGGAAGCCATGGCCTTCAACCTCGATTGCCTGGGCGCGATTTGCTGGTTCGAGTATGACAAGATCGTCGCGAAGCCGGGTGTGAAGAAGCCGATGTCGCCGGCGCTGGGTCCGTTCGTGAACTTCTTCCATGACCGGCGCGACCTGTTGCGCGACGCGCGGGTCGTGGCCGACGTCGGTGTGTTCCGCAGTTTCTCCTCAATGCAGTTCGGACCACTGCCACTCGCGACGCTCACAAGCACCGTCGAAGACCGTCTCATCACGAACCGCTGTGCCTTTCAACTGGTGTTTGATTCGCAATCCGATGAACTGTCGCGCTGGCCCGTGCTGGTGCTGCCCGGCTGCGTGGCGCTCTCGGACGCCCAGGTGAAACGGATTCGCCGCTACGTTACCTCAGGCGGACGCCTGTGCGTCATCGGGCCAGTGGCGACACACGACGAATGGATGCTGCCGCGCATGAAGCCCGCGCTCGACGACCTGCCGTCCAAACACGTGATCCGTGTGGCGGAGGATGGCGACTGGCTGGACGCAATTCGCCGCGCCTGCGGGGACCAACTCTCGCTCTCAATCACGCTCAACCCGACCGACGACTCTCAGCGTTCCGGTGACCCGCTCGAAGGTCTTTGCGCCGAACTGACCGGGCAACCCGGCCGACGACTCGTGCACTTGGTGAACTATCGTTCTGACGGCCCCGTGCAAAACCTTGCCGTGCGCGTCGCGCTGCCCAAGGGTCGCACCGTCACGTCAGTCACGCTCGCCAGCCCGGAGCACACCGCCGACATTACCCTGCCGTTTGAACAACAATCCGGCAATGTGATATTCACCGTGCCCGCCGTCGGCGTTTATGAAATCGCGATTGTTCGTTTCGCCCGGAGCAAAACCTGATGCCTGAAGTGCTTGTTCTGTCACGCCCTTCGCCAGCGAGTCGAATCATGCAAGGCACAGGCCTTTTGGGTTTGCCGCAGTGCGCTGCTTCTGTAATGTCCCTCGCACAACCTTGAACGCCCTGCAATGCATTGTCTGGCGCTCGCCGATCAGACTGCACCTCTGGCAAGCGGTCAGCCTCACACTGGCTTGCCTCTTGGTCGCAGCGGCTCTGCCCGCCGGCGCCGCCACCGCGGCGAACCTTGCCCAAGCGGATCGCCTTTCTCCGAATCGTGTGCCGCCTTGGGCGCAGACCGGTCGCTTCCGTTACGCGCGCTGGGACGGTGGTATTCTGGAAGTGGGCAAAGGTCTTCTTTCCGGTTGGCCATCATGGCGCGAGCCGGACCAGCTCCTCGCTGTGGCGAATTGGTATGAGCCTCGCAATGTCGAGTTGGTGGAGCTGGGCCATCTGAACTGGATTTGGGTCACGTTCAGCAACGGCTTTTCGCTGGAGAGCGAACGCCCGCACCAAGAACGGCTCAAGCAATTCATCGCCGCCTGCCGGCGCCGTGGCATCCACGTCACGGCTTACATGTCCATCTCGAACATGTTTCCCGACGACATGTTCGCGCGCGAGCCGCGCAGCACGAACTGGATCGCGTCAAGCAAGGAGGGCAAACCCATCCCCTACGGCGCGGCGAACTACTCCGGTTTCACGAGCATCACGCGCTACCTGGCCTGCCTGCGGCACCCGGAATGGCGCGAGTACTTGAAGCGCCGGGTCGAGCGCGTCATCGCCGCTGGCGGCGAAGGCGTGATGTGGGACAACGCGATGATCGTGCGGTGCCATTGTCCGCGCTGCGAGACCGCCTACACGAACTGGCGGGAACGCACCGGCGCGCCCGAGGAATGGACCGCGTGGATGGCATTTCATCGGGAGATGCTCGGCGAATTGGTGGCGGAATTGCACGCGCACGCACAGCGGCTGAAGCCGGACTTTCTCATGTATGTGAACTGCAACCGCGGCCTCTACACGCTCAACCGCGCCGGCAACGCCGTCACCACCGAGGACGGCAGCGAACCGGGACTGGCCACGGACGGAAAGGTCGTGAGCAACATCGGGTCGCTCCGCTACCAGTGGGCCGTGGGCGAAGGCTGGCGTCCCGTGCGCATGGAGTACGGCGGACGGCTGCGCAAGGGGCCGTTTGAATCGCGCTTCACCATCCCGATGACGCCGCGCTCGCATCAACTCGCCATCGCCGAAGCGGCGGCCCATCATGTGGGCTTCGAGGTTTTTTCGCTGGGACGGTTTCAACGAGACCTTTTCCTCCGCGAGCCGGCGGCTTTGGAAAATCTGGGAGCCGCCGG
>CAYIOH010000547.1:0-3122 GCA_964364975.1 uncultured Bifidobacteriaceae bacterium | reverse complement strand
GCCCTCGTGGACACCCGCGTCATTTACTGCGGCGACAATCTGGAACAACTCAAGAAATTGCCCGACCCCTGGCAAATAGCATGAAACGGCGAAAGCCATCACCGAAGTTCGCCTTGAAGGAGGACTCGCCGCCTTACCGTGTGAATGGAAACGGCGCCCATGAAAGACCTCGTTTCATTGACCTCTTCTGCGGCATTGGCGGATTCCGGCTCGCCTTCGAGCGCGCGGGCGGCCAATGCGTCTTCTCCTCCGGCTGGAACGAGTCGGCGCAGATCACCTACGAAGCCAATCACGGCGAGCGACCGCACGGCGACATTCACACCGTGGCCGTGGCGGACATTCCCGTGCATGACATTCTGTGCGCCGGATTTCCCTGCCAGCCGTTCAGCATCGCGGGTGTCTCCAAGAAACTGAGCCTCGGCAAAAAGCACGGCTTCGAGGACAAGGAACAGGGCAACCTCTTCTTCACCCTCGCGGACATCATTGATTACCACCGCCCCGAGGCGTTCGTGTTGGAGAACGTGAAGAACCTCCGCAGCCACGACCAGGGCCGCACGTTCCAGGTCATTCACGACACGCTGACCAAAGCACTCGGCTACACCGTTTATTACCAGGTCATTGATGCGCGGAGCGTCGTGCCGCAACACCGCGAACGCATCTTCCTGGTCGGCTTCAAGGAACGACGCGGGTTTGAATTCCCGGAATTCCCGGCGGAAGGGCCGAAGCTCGAAACCATCCTCGAAGACAATGTGCCGGAGAAATACACGCTCACCGATCACCTCTGGAATTAACGCATCGTCGCTTGCAGCACCGTAGGTGCGACATCTTTGTAGAACCCGGACAAAAAAGATTTTCAAGCTCCGTCAGGAGCGGCATCTTCAGCTCATGGCCAACACCTACACGCAAATCTACATTCACGTCGTGTTCGCCGTCGAAGGCAGGCAGAATCTCATCAAGCCGGAACACAACGACGAGCTTCAAAAATACATCACTGGCATCATCTCTGGACAAAAGCAAAAGCTGATCGCCGTTAACAATATGCCGGATCATCTGCATTTGCTCGCCGGTTTACGGCCAGATTCGTCGCTTTCAGATTTGGTGCGCGATGTGAAAGCCGGTTCGTCAAAATTCATCAACGAGAAGCATTGGGTGATGGGAAGATTCTCGTGGCAGGAGGGATTCGGGGCGTTTTCATATTCACGCTCTCAACTCGGCACGGTGATTCGTTACATTGAGAACCAGCAAAGACATCACGCGAAGAAATCATTCCGTGATGAATACGTCGAGTTGCTGGAAAAGTTCGGCGTGGATTACGACCCACGCTACATTTTCAAAACCGGCGAGGAATGATCTTCCGAATATGCCGCCCCTACGGGGCTGAAATTTCTTTTGGATTTGGGTTTCTACAAAGATGCCGCTCCTACGGAGCTTGGTTTTAGCTTTGGAAAATCTCCTCGCGATGGAAGCGAAGAAAATCCGCGTCCGGCTCGGCCAACTTTTCAGGCAAACGAATCGGCTGGCCTGCGAACGGAACGAAATTCTGCTCCAGCGCTGGCTGTGGAAAGAAACTCCGCAGGCGCTTGCTCAAAACAACGCCCAGCGTTTCATCCAGCGTGATAAGCCCGGCATCGAACGCGGCATCATGCAATGTCGAGAGGCAAATACCGTTTCGCGGATTGAGCCGGTCGGCTGGAAACTTTCCCCACGGCTTGATGTGGCTCGCCACTAACAGGCGCGGCACGTTGATGCCGCTGATGCAGCAGCGCACGTCGTAGGCGGTGAGAACCGATTGCCGGAAGAATTGCTGGCCGCGCCGGACTTTGACTGTGGCTTGGGTTTCCGTCGGTCCAGTCGGCGCGACGAGGCTAACTTTGTCGCGTGCGGGGAAGTCCACTTCCGTCATTTCGTCGTGAGTGAACAAATCGTGCAGCATTTGTTCGCTCTCCGCACCAAGTGCGGAGAGATTCGAGTGGAATTCAGCCCACATGGCCTTGTCCTGCTTCGTCGCGCCCTGCAACCCGCGAATTCGGCGAGCTTGTTGCACGGGATCAAGTGATGCGAAGTTGACGAGCTTCATCGCTAGACTGCTCGGGGTCCGCCCCATTTTCCCCGCCGTTTCCACGATGATGGGATTGCCTCTATGCAGCTTCCCAAACGGCAGCTTGCAATAGAGATTCAACGCGATGAGGAAATGTTCGCGCGTCCATTTCACAGCCGGAGCTTTTGCCATGTGGTCAGATTGCCCGACACTCACTCAAAGTTGAAGCGAGAAAGTTCTTGCTGTGTTTGGCAAACCTGGCCAGGTGTATTCGCCGAATTATGAATCAAAAAGCTTATTGCATCTTCATTGATACGGTTTGCGAAGGTCGGATTCCGGCATGGCACGACGAAAACTTGATGCCGGTTGTTTATCCAACCCTCGAAGCTGCCCAGCGTGAAATCGCCGATGATGTGATGGAAAAGTTGCAGCAGTTTCTTGACGGTGGGCGTGATTTTGATGATGCGATGACGGTCGAGGATTACATTTTGCCGGTGGATGTTTTGCCGAACGGTTCGGTTCTTGATGAAGATGGAAACTGTTTTGGAAAAAAGGACTGGTGACGTTTTCACCAAGGCGAAGCGGTCGGAGGTGATGAGCCGGATTCGCGGGCGCGGAAACAAAGACACGGAACTGGCGCTGGCAAAAGTGTCCCGTCGTCATCGCATCACCGGCTGGCGGCGAAATCAAAAGATTTTCGGCAAACCGGATTTCGTGTTCCAGAAACTCAAGCTCGCGGTGTTTGTGGACGGTTGCTTCTGGCACGGCTGCCCGAAGCACGCGACGAAGCCGAAGAACAATCGCGCCTTCTGGCAGCGGAAGCTGACTGCAAACCAGCGACGCGACCGTATCGTGAACCGGACATTGCGGGCGCATGGCTGGCGGGTTCTGCGGATTTGGGAACATGAGCTGGCCCACAAACACGAAACGCGGCTACTGCGACGGCTTCGACGGTTTCTGTAAATCCGTTGCCCGTCATGGCGGGGGAGAATCGTTCTCCGTCTCACTGAAATTCGCGCGGCTGGATTTGCCGGAACAAAAAAGCGGCCTTCGTTTCCGAAGGCCGCTTTGAGTTTGAGTGAAT
>CAYIOH010000546.1:0-3124 GCA_964364975.1 uncultured Bifidobacteriaceae bacterium | reverse complement strand
TAAGCAATGAGTTGCCTGCTCGACAGCGCGGTCATCCAGCGCGGTCGTTTTTGGTTCGCAGGGCGACAATCGGCATAGCGCTCTGCGATTGAGACGCTGAGTTGATTGTTCTCACACCGTTGCTCGTTGTCTTGCTGATCAAGGTTCGATGAATAAATCAAACAGCGTGGTGATTAAGGCCTGTTTTCATCCGCCGCAAACCGGATTGCGAAATGGTGACAGATCAGGCAACACTGTGTCATGGGTCAGAGCTTTATAACCGGACGGGTTTGCGTCTCGTCCACATTCAAGAGTTTGATGGAGAGGTTGAATGAGCTGATGAAACGCGCTTGGACCGAATTGCGCCACCTCTGCATCCAGCGCTTCGCTCAAGTCGGATCGCCATGACAAACAAACCGGATTGCTGCCCTCAGTGCCAACAGCCGCTGACCCAAGTGGGCAAGCACTGGGTCTGCCCGGAACACGGCCAAATCACTCGCCGTAGCAGCCGACGTAAGTCGGCTCAAACTGCCCTTCATCCTTCTTCATTCAGCCTTCATCCTTTGAAAATCTTCCTTAGCTACGGCCACGACGGCAACGAAGAACTCGTCCGCCGCATCAAGGCCGATCTGGAGAAACGCGGCCACGATGTCTGGTTCGACAAGAACGAGATCAAGTTCGGCGACAACTGGCGGCGCTCGATCACCGATGGCATTCTGAAGAGCCACCGCGTCCTGTCCTTCCTCTCGAAACATTCAACGCGCGACCCCGGCGTCTGCCGCGACGAGATCGCCATCGCCATCGGCGTGAAGGGCGGCAACATCCAGACCATCCTCGTCGAGAGCGAGCAGGAGGTGCAGCCGCCGGTGAACATCGGCCACATCCAGTGGCTCGACATGCACGACTGGAAAGAGCGGCGCGCCGCGGGCGAGGCGGCGTGGGAGCAATGGTATCAGGCCAAACTCGCCGAGATCGTCCGGGTGGTGGAGAGCGACGAAAGCCGCCGCTTTGCCGGTGAGATCGAAACGCTCAACGGCCATCTCAAACCCATCAAGTCCGAGGCCCGCATCTGCCAGTTGCTGAGCAAAGGCTTCTACGGACGCCAATGGCTCTTCGAGGCCGTGGAGAAATGGCGCAACCCGAAACCCGGAACTCGGAACTCGAAACTCGAAACTCCGCGCAGCCGCCTCTTCTGGATCATGGGCGCGCCCGGCGTCGGCAAGAGCGCCTTTGCCGCCCAACTGACCCACACGCGCGGCGACACCGTCATCGCCGCCCAGTTCTGCGAATGGGACAAGCCCGACCACCGCAACGCCCCGCGCGTCGTCCGCAGCCTCGCCTTCCAACTCGCCACCCGGCTGCCCGATTATCGCAAGCTCCTGCTGACCCTGCCGGAGATTGCCGAACTGGACCGGAAGGACGCGGCGGAACTGTTCGACTACCTCCTCGCCAACCCGCTGCGCTCGGTCATCCACGGCGGCCGGGAACGGTATCTGATCGTGATTGATGCCCTGGATGAAGCCGGCGAGGCCGGGCGCAACCCGCTGGTGGAAATGCTCGCGCGCAATGCCCAGCGCCTGCCCGACTGGCTTGGCCTCGTCGTCACCAGCCGGCCGGAGTTCGATGTCAAAACTCCATTGCAGGCCTTGCATCCCTTCCCGCTCGACACCCGGTCCGAATCCAACCGCGCCGACATCCGCGACTACGTGCGGCGCGAACTCGCGACGCCTCTCCAGAACCGCCCGGACGCCGACCGTCTCGTGGAACAAATCCTGAAAAAGAGCGAAGGTGTGTTCCTCTACGTCGAACGCTTCTGCGACGACGTCCAGCGCAGCCATCTCTCGCTCGACCGCCCGGAGCAATTCCCGCAAGGACTCGGCGGAATCTTCGCCCAATACTTCCAGCGGCAATTCCCCGACGAGGAGAAATACGAAAAGGCAATCGAACCGGCACTTGGCGCAATCCTCGCCGCTCGTGAACCGCTGCCAGTCGAAATACTCCAGAAGCTTTTCGGCTGGCGTGAAACGCAGCTCAGAAAATGGCTTCGCCTGCTCGCCTCATTCTTCCCGGTCACGAACGAAGGCCGACACGAAGTCGTCAAGGCCTACCACAAATCCCTTGCTGACTGGCTGGAGGATGAGGCTAAGGCTGGACCGTTTTTTGTGAGCGTCAACGAGGGCCACCGAACCTTGGCTGCGTCTGGTTGGACGGATTGTCGAAAAGGATACGGAGAACTGCACATCTATTTCCTGACCCACTTACCGATGCACCTCGTCGCGGCTCGCCGTTCAGATGATTTCTGCGCGTTGTTGTCAGAACCGAGATACTCCTCAACCGTTCGCGATAGAGCAGACATTGTTGCACTCTTGATTTTCTGCGATGAACTTCTACGTCAAAATCTGTTGGCGCAGGAGCAAAAGACCGTGGTGACCTCATGGCTAACCTCGACTCCAGAGGACGTCTTTGGACGCATGGCTCACGAACGCTTCCTTTCTGACGTGGGCAAGCGGCCGAGCGGGTCACTGGCTCAGCAATATGGCGACCGGTTACGACCGTGGGACGACCTTGACATCACTGAGCGAGCACGAGCATGGCGCGAAGTCTCTGAAATCCTCCGCAGTCTGTCCAGGCACGGCTTCGGGGTGAGAAGCGTTGCTCCCGCGAATCCTACACTGATTGATTTCACAAGCGCGGAAGTTGAGTCGCTAGCCGAGGACGAACATGAACGCTGGTGCAGGGAACGCCGGGCGGAGGGATGGATGTTCGCTCCCGTCAAAGATGTCGCTTCATGTAAGACTCCTCATCTTGTTCCGTGGTCTCATTTTCCTGAAGCAACTCGCCACTACGACAGGCACGTCTGTCGTAGTTGGCCAGAACTGTTCGCAAGGGGCGGATATGAAATCTACCGGCGGTAATGATGCAATTGTTCAAGCGCCAGGCGCATGGGTTTTCGTCTCCCATTCGCACCGCGACTTGGAGAAAGTCCGCCGAATTCGCAACGAACTCGAACGGCGCGGGCACAATCCGCTCCTGTTTTTCCGTAGAGCCTGTCTGAAAATTCGGAGTGGTGCTGTTTTCGAGGGGAAGGGCTGGATGGCAAGGCGCGACGAAGGAAAATACCCTTCACGGGTCTTCGACTGAGGAG
>CAYIOH010000545.1:0-3133 GCA_964364975.1 uncultured Bifidobacteriaceae bacterium | reverse complement strand
TCTCATCGCTGCCCGCGCCTTCGAGTGGATTGCCACCCAGCCCCGAAAGCCAAAGCAGCCGACCGATTCTCCAAAGCCGGAGGATGATGTTCCATATTGACCCTGACATCGCCGAGTGGCAATCGCCACCCTCTCTTTTCAGAGAGGGGTCATATACTCAAAGCGTACCGCAATGGTACGCTTTTTTCTCACAACCACCCAATCAAACGGCAATGAGCCGACACACTTTGTCTCTGTGGAATGTTTCGAGGCCGAGGCTTCTTCCGGCGAGTCCTACGACGAACACCACCAGCTTTACGACGCAGGCCCCCCCCCGGCGGCACGTTTCGACGAAGGCCACGAAGTCTTCGTTTTGCACCACCTTGATTCGCTCCCAAATGGCTCGCGGTATCGGCAACGAGAAAAACAGGCCCACGTCGCGCCGCAACCCTTCTTGTTTGATCAGCAATTCGTCCTTGAGCGCCTCATACACACTGCTCGTATGAATCACGACCATGTTGACAAACGCCTCTTCGTCAGAGGTGATCATTTGTTTGGTCACATCGGCAGATGAATCAACGACCCGCGCCAGTTCAGGTCGGTGAAAGAGTTCCTTCCAGACTTCCCGGTGATTCGCCGTCATGGCGATCAGGTTGGAGATTTTCCGCGTTTTGGTTTCCGAACGAAGAGAGAACGCCGTAAAGAAAAGACCGCCGATGACACCGACGGCGCTCAAAACCGTGAACCAGTTTTCCAATATCCAGCGAAGGCCCTCCATGCGCCGCATCCTACCACGAATCCCTGAATCCAGGTAGGGGGTGGGTCAGAGCCGGTCGGGAATATCCGCTTTGGCCAGGACCAGAGTTTTGCGCGGGATTCTCACCATGCGTTCATCCGGGCCGCAACTGGCGGACGCCGGGAGTTTCCCGGCAGCATGGGTTATATCCGCACCGATGACGGCGAAGTCACCGCCATCGAGTTCCCAAATATCCGGGCAGCCGCGGCAGCCGACACTTGGAGCGCCGCTTGCGTGCGGGTCCGGCCCGATGCGTCTGATGAACGTCACGGGCCATATCTAACTATGGTGAGATGTCATGTCAAGCCTTTTTGGATTTATTTTCCCCACGTGGCATCAGACAAATCGCAACAAGCTGTTTGCTCCCGGGTCGCGGGCATTTTGCGACAAGAACGGGTAAAGCGCGGGCTATCCATGAATACGGTAGCCGAGCGAGCCGGGCTTTCCCAGCAAATGGTGAGTTACGTTGAACGCGAAATGCGCAATCCCACCTTGGAAACGCTCTTGCGTATGGCTGCCGCGATAGACATCAATCTTGCCGAGGTGCTTGGTCAGGCCATCAAGCAGGCGCGCAAAGTTGCCCCGAAGCGCAAGGCTTGACGCCTGCCACACCTATTCGCTCTCCGATAGGGTGGGGCGATGGAATTTTCCCGTCTCCCACGCTTCAAGCGCGCTCCCACCGTTGCTCCCATCCAACTCACCGAGCGTGACCGTCAAATCATCCGGTTGGTCCACCGGCATCGTTTTCTCCGTTCCCCGCACATCGTGGCACTCCTTGGCGGCAGTACGCAGCAGGTTTTGCGGCGATTGAAATCGCTGTATCATCACAGCTACTTGGAACGGCCCCGTGCCCAACTCGATTATTACCACCAAGGCGGATCACGTCATATCGTGTACGGGTTAGGGGATAAAGGGTGGGAATTGGTGAAGCGGGAGCGTGGCATTGACTTTCGGAATCTTTCTTGGAGCGAGAAGAACCGCTCTGTTGGCCGGATATTCCTTGAACATGCAATCTTGGTTTCCGATGTGATGGTCGCGCTTGAACTCGCGTGCCGGCACAATGGAATTCGATTGCTCACCGAGCAGGAGCTTGCGCTCTCATCCGACGCGGGCAGGCGGCTTCAACTGTTTCGGTGGAGAGTAAAAGTGAACTCCCGGTTGCAGCTTGGCGTCGTTCCCGACCGGGTGTTCGCGTTGGAATTTACGGATCAGGCAGGCAACAACCAGCGCACCCTTTTCTTCCTTGAAGCCGACCGGGGAACGATGCCGGTGGTGCGGAGCAATCTTTCCCAGACTTCCTTCTACCGCAAACTGCTCGCCTACGAAGCCACGTGGTCACAGGGAGTCCATCGCAGCCGTTTTGGCTTCAATCGGTTTCGCGTGCTCACGGTCACGACAAGCGCCGCGCGGGTACAGTCGCTGGTTGAGGCCTGCTCCAAATTGAAACGCGGCCGTGGACTGTTTCTGTTTGCCGACCGAAGTGTTTTGAAGAATCC
This sequence comes from uncultured Bifidobacteriaceae bacterium, assembly GCA_964364975.1. Classification (GTDB taxonomy): domain Bacteria; phylum Verrucomicrobiota; class Verrucomicrobiia; order Limisphaerales; family JADLHS01; genus JALOTT01. Next base: position 862 of record CAYIOH010000545.1, on the reverse strand, counting down.
GTCCGGTGTATTGTCAGCGTCCTGGCAAACCGGGAAACCGGGAGAAGCCGGCAGCTTGTTGACCTAAACGGCAACTCTTCCCGTCTCGTTGATCTGGTGATTCTCCGTAGGATGGGTGTTGGAAGGCGGTTCAATTCCTGAGCCGTCAATTGTTACCTACAACCAAAAACAGGAGCATCCCATGAACACATCGCAGACCGAACGCACCACCTTGTATTATCGCCAGGGTTCAAGCGACAAGGTGTATCAGGCAGCCATCGAACCCCAAGCTGGATTGTTTGTCGTCACCTTCGCCTATGGTCGCAGGGGCGCGACGATGAACACCGGCACCAAAACCCAGACTCCCGTGGATCACGACTCGGCCCGGCACCTCTACGACAAACTGATCCGGGAAAAGAAGGCCAAGGGCTACACCGAAGGCCCGGAGGGCACGCCGTATCAGCACACCGACAAGGCGCAGCGCGTCACGGGCCTCCTGCCCCAATTGCTCAACCCGATTGACGAACAGGAGGCCGCACGGCTGCTTGACGACCCGGCCTGGGCCCTGCAGGAGAAGTTCGATGGCCGCCGGGTTTTGCTCCGTAAGGCTGGCGCCGAAATCCACGGCATCAATCGCAAGGGTCTCTTGATTGGGCTGCCCTCACCGATTGTCGTTGGCGCCCACAAAATCACCGGCGACTTCATCCTCGACGGTGAGTGCGTGGGCGACGTGCTGTATGCCTTCGACCTCTTGGAATGGGATGGAGAGGATTATCGAACCGCGCCCTATCAGCACCGGTTCGGCAAACTCTCCAATCTCCTCGACAGGCCGGACATCACGCATATCGAAGTGGTCGAAACGGCAACCGATCCCGCCGACAAA
>CAYIOH010000544.1:0-3136 GCA_964364975.1 uncultured Bifidobacteriaceae bacterium | reverse complement strand
AACCTGGCACGCACTGGCGTCCAAACACCTCAGCGAAGTTTATGACGAACCCGGCAACCCCGCGACGGGAATTTGAAACAAGAGGAAGAAGGCAGAATGAAGAATGAAGAAACTAAATATCCGGTTGCACGACGCTGGAATCCATTCTTCATTCTTCATTCTTCATTCTTCATTTTCGCGCCATGAGCATCACCTATCTCGAAGCCATCCGTGAAGCCCAGGCCCGCGCTTTGGCTGATGACCCGCGCGTGTTCATTTACGGCCAGGACGTGGGCGCGTTCGGCGGCGCGTTCAAGGCCACGAAAAATCTCGCCCATGAATTTCCTGGACGCGTCCTGGATGCGCCCATCAGCGAGGATGCGATGATGGGTCTGGCCGTCGGCGCGGCGATTGAAGGCATGAGGCCCATCATCGAAATGCAGTTCGCTGATTTTTCCACGCCCGGTTTCAACCAGATTGTGAACCAGGCGGCCACTCTCTTCTGGCGCACGAACGTTCCCTGTCCCATCACCGTGCGGTTGCCGTGCGGCGGCACTTCCGGCAGCGGCCCGTTTCACAGTCAGACGATGGAATCCGTTTACGCGCATTATCCCGGACTGATTGTGATGACGCCGGCGACCGTGGAGGACGCTTACAGCATGTTGCTCGAAGCCGTGGCGATTGATGACCCCGTGATTTTTTGCGAACACAAACTGCTCTATTACCACCTGAAGGCCGAGGCGTTGCCCACAGAAGCGCTGCCCGTCGGCAAAGCCCGCATCGCGCGCGAAGGTCGTCACCTCACCATCGTCGCCTACAGCGCCATGGTCCACGAGGCGCTCGCTGTCGCGGACGAATTGAAAAACGATGCCTGGGAAATCGAAGTGGTGGACCTGCGCTCCGTGAAACCGCTCGACACGGACACAGTGATGGCCAGCGTCGCGCGCACGGGCCGGTTGTTGTGCGTGGGTGAATCCTGGCCGTGGGGCGGCGTCACCGCCGAAATCATGGCGCGCGTCGCCAGCGAAGGTTACGCGTTGCTCGATGCCCCGCCGCAACGGCTCAACGCCAAAGACACCCCCGTGCCGTATCATCCAAATCTCTGGGCTGTGCATCGGCCAACGGCGCGCAGCATTGCGGCGGCGGCGCGGAAACTCCTGAGACAATGAAAAATGCAAAGTTAAAAATTCAAAATGCGGCCAGGATTGGCGCACTGGAACTGTTCGGGTATTTTTCATTTTTCATTTTTCATTTTTAATTACGCCATGCAGATCCCCATCATCATGCCGCAACTGGGCGAGTCTATCGCCGAGGCCACCATCGTCAGTTTCCTCGTCAAACCCGGCGAGCATGTCGAGGCCGATCAGGACATCATTGAGGTCGAGACCAACAAGGCGAATATGAACGTCGCGTCGCCGTGCCGCGGGCAGATCGAGAAATTTGTCGCGCTATTGAACGAAAGCTACCCCGTCGGTGCCGTGCTCGGACAAATCGAGGCCACGCAGGAGGAAGCCGCGCGTTCCGGTCTGGACGCGCCGTCGCCCAAACCGGCCAGCGACACCGAGCAACTTCGCGCCGCTAGCCCCCAACCGTCCGCCGATGGCGAAAAGCGTGGCGTCAAGCCCACCATTCGCGGTCTGCCGGTGCCGGCGTACGCAGCGGGCGCGAGTTACATGTCCCCGCGCATGAAGGCGCGCATGGATGAACTGGGTCTGCATGCCGCCGACCTGTCCGGCATCGCGGGCAGCGGCGCGGCCGGCCGCGTCACGATTCAGGATTTCGAGAAATACATCGCCCACCTCGAAAATCAAAAACTCACCGAAGCCTCGACCATGCGCGTGGCCGTGGCCGACGCGATGCGCCGCAGTTGGACGCGCCCGCTGGCCACGGTCGGGCTGCCGGTTTGTCTTGATGCCTTGCTCGCACACCGCAAGCGGGCCAACCCGAAACCCGGTCTCGCGCTCTACGCCTTACGCGCGCTGGCCATTTCGCTGGCCGAAAACAGCGCGGCGGCGGGCCGGCTGGTCGGCAGCAAGATTGTTCATCCTTCCTCCATTGACGTGGGCTTCGCGGTCGAAGCCGAGGATGGTGTGCTCGTGCCGGTGATCCGCAACGCGGACAAAAAACCGCTCAAGGATCTCGTCACACGTTATGACGAACTCATCGAACTCGCACGCCAACGCAAGCTGCCCGGCGACGCCACGGGCGGTTCGATCGCCACCGTCACCAACTTCGGCACCTTCGGCCTCATCTGGGCCACGCCGATCCCGCTGCCGGAGCAAACGCTCGTGCTCGGCCTGGGCGCGGGCCGCAAGCTGCCGCGTTGGGATGAAGCCAAAGGCCAGTTTGTGCCGGTCGTCGAAGCGGACCTCACGTTGAGCTTCGACCATCGCGTGCTCGACGGCGGCGCGGCGGGCCGCCTGCTCACCCATGTGGCGGGCTTGCTCACTCACCCGGAGAAACTTTAATGGCAAAGCTTGAAGTCAAACCTGCCGGTTCGTGCGCTTATGACCTGCTGGCGCTCGGTGAAGTTATGCTCCGCCTCGATCCGGGCGAAGGCCGCATCCGCACAGCGCGCGATTTCCGCGTCTGGGAAGGCGGTGGCGAATACAACGTCGCGCGCGGATTGCGCCGTTGCTTCGGCCTGAAGACCGCTGTGGCCACTGCGTTCGCAGACAACGACGTGGGCCGGTTGCTCGAAGATTTCATTCTGCAAGGCGGCGTGGACACGCAGCTCATCAAGTGGGCGAAGTTCGACGGCATCGGGCGCGACGTGCGCAACGGACTGAACTTCACCGAGCGCGGCTTCGGCGTGCGCGGCGCGGTGGGCGTTTCGGATCGTGGCCACACGGCGGCCAGCCAACTCAAGCCCGGCGATTTCGATTGGAACCATATCTTTGGCAAGATGGGCGTGCGGTGGTTCCACACGGGAGGGATCTTCACCGCGTTAAGTCGGACCACGGCAGCGCTGGCCATGCAGGCTGTGCATGCCGCCAAAAAACACGGCACAGTTGTCAGCTACGATTTGAATTACCGTCCCTCACTTTGGAAGTCAATTGGCGGAAGGGAGTTTGCGCAGGAAGTCAACGCTGCGATTGCCAAGTGCCGCGTAGTTTTCAAAGCAGGACTTTTTTGTAGTTAGCAAAGCAGGACAGAC
>CAYIOH010000543.1:0-3144 GCA_964364975.1 uncultured Bifidobacteriaceae bacterium | reverse complement strand
AGACGCGCGAAAACCAACCATCACCAAACCTGCTCCTGTAGTCAGGGGCAACACCCGCGCCACGCCACAAACAGCGCGGCCGACACCAAGCGGCGGGGCCACGCCGCGCAGTCGCGACGAACACCCGAACAATCCGAATCGCGACCGAAGCCGGGACAACAACCGCTCCTCAACCACTCCGCCGCTTATCGTCCGCGGTGGGGGAAGCGCAACCACAGCGCCGCCAACGCCGGCTCCACAAAGCAGTGCGACCATCAATCCGCCGCCCGCACAAAAAGCGCCGCCCGGCTCGCTAGTCGTAATCGGCCGCAGAGATTCCAACCCCGCTCAAAACCGAAGCACAGATAACGAACGTCGCTCAACCCCGCCGCGAAGCATGAACACCGGGTCCGCAACGCAATCTGCTCCAGTGAGTCAGTCATACGCCACCGCGCCGCACGTACAAACACCCCGGGTATCAGCTCCGACGCCTCCAGCCGCGCTCTCCTACAATCGACCGACGGTAGAAACGCCGCGGTACGAGCGGCACGAGTCACCGCGTCAAACCGCGCCGCCGCCGCGACCGCAATCCAGCGCGCCAACTTACAGTGCACCGCGCGCGACGCCCGCACCATCCTACTCGGCGCCGAGCTACAGTGCGCCACGTTCGGCGACCACGCCGTCCTACAGCGCGCCGCGTTCGTCGCCTGCGCCCGCACCCTCATACACTCCTGCGCCCTCGCGCGCACCCGCCGCCGCACCAGCGCAAGAACGCTCGCAATCAGGACGGGATGGCTCGTCGCGGAGAAATCGGGATTGAGCGCGCCGATCAAAGTTAAATCATGTTCACTTCACGCCCGCATTTTCGCGCGGGCGTTTTTGCTTTTGAAAACTTCGTTTGCCTGACAAACTCCCACCGTGGGCATCACGCTGCAGCAATTCAAACAAATGAAAGAACGCGTCGGTGGCGCAGCGCCACGCGCGACCGCGCCGGTGTTTGAATCAATGGTCCGCAGCGCGACCGCACGCCAGGTGATTCTCGGTATTGACCCCTCGTTGCGCGGCACGGGATTTGGCGTGATTCGGATGGCCAAACCGCATCCACTCGCGCTGACGCACGGGACAATTTCCTGCCCGGCCACGTGGCCACATTCGCGTTGCCTGCTGAAAATCGCGCAAACACTGCGCGACGTTTTGCGCGAACACCAGCCCACCGTGTGCGTTGTCGAGGGACTTTTCTTCGCGCAGAATTTGCAGACCGCCATCATCATGGGCGAAGCGCGCGGCGCGGCGATGATGGTGGTGGCGGAAGCTGGTCTGGACATTTACGAAATCGCAACACGCAAGGTGAAACAGGCCATTGTCGGCTACGGTGCCGCGCAAAAACTGGCAGTGGCGAAAATGGTGCAGCGGTTGTTGGCCCTGCCCAAGATGCCCGAACCGGACGCGGCGGACGCGCTGGCCTTGGCGCTCGCTCACGCACAGGAGAACAGCCGTTACAGCCTAACTCCACCGAAGAGAATATGAATTATTCATTCTTCATTCTTCATCTTTTATTCACATGATCACCTTTCTCCACGGCAAACTCGTCGAGGCGCTGCCCACGCAAGTCGTGGTCGAGGTTAACGGTATTGGCTATGAGGTGCTCATCCCGCTGTCGTCGTTCGACAAGCTGCCGCATCCCGGCCATGACGTGAAGCTGCTCACCCAACTCATCGTGCGTGAGGATGCCCACGTGCTTTACGGCTTTGCGAGCGCGGCGGAACGCGATTTGTTTCGCCTGCTCATCAACAACGTCAGCGGCATCGGCCCAAAAACCGCACTGAACATTTTGAGCGGCATGAACGCGGTGGCGTTTCGCGGCGCGGTGGCCAACGGCGATGTAAAATCGCTTTCGCAAATTTCCGGCGTTGGGAAAAAAACAGCCGAGCGCATCGTCGTCGAGTTGCGGGACAAAATCGGCGCGGCGGGCGCGTGGGAAGCGTCGAGCGCCCAACGCACGCTTTCACCCGCCGACCAGAAAATCAACGACGCCGTGCTCGCGCTCATGGCGCTCGGCTTCAAGCAAGTGGACGCGCACGATTCAGTGCGCCAGGCGCAGGCCACGCTGGGCGCGCAGGCCGCGGTCGAAGACCTGGTGCGCGCCTCGCTGAAAAAAGGAACGTAGCCCTCGTGGCGACCGAACCAAACAATTCGCCCGCGCCGCCGCCGAAGAAACGCAAGAGCGGCGTGGTCGTGCCCAACGCGCCGAAATGGCATCAGCGACTCGGTGCGAGGCTGGTTTTTCTTCTCGTGCGCGGCGTGGCGTTGACGTTGCGTTACAAGTGGGACGACCGCTCCGGCTTTTTCGACGTGCCACCTGCCGGCCAGGCAATCTATGCCGTCTGGCATAATCGGCTCGCGCTTTGCCTGGTGGAATATTACGGCTACCCCCGCAAACGCAACAACACGCCGGGCATGGCAGCGCTCGTGAGCGCGAGCAAAGACGGCGCGTTCCTCGCGGCGATCCTCAAAGCGTTCGGCGTGCAACCGGTGCGCGGGTCATCGTCGCGGCGCGGCGCGCAAGCCTTGATCGAACTCACGAGTTGGGCGGAGCGGGGCTACGACCTAGCCATCACACCCGACGGGCCGCGCGGGCCGCGCTACGTCGTGCAGGAAGGGGCGCTCGCGCTCGCGCAAGTGACGGGGTTGCCGATCATTCCAGCCTCCTATTCGCTGAGTTGGAAGCTGCGGATGAATAGCTGGGATCGTTTCATCGTACCGCTGCCGTTTGCCCGGTGTGAAATGGTTTTTGGCAAACCGATTCGTGTGCCGCGCGAAGCGTCCGACACCGAGCGCGAGGCTTTGCGGAAACAGTTTGAAGACGAGTTGAAGACGATCTCGCGGGATTGAATTGGCGCGCGGCACTCCGGGCCGCAGCAGTTTCGGGTTGAGTTGCGCGCCCCGGTGGTGGCGAACGTCGGTTTGAAAGTGGAAGTTGCTGCGGCCCGGAGTGCCACGCGCCGTTCCCGCCACTTGACTCTCAACGCTCAACGCTCAACCCTCAACACCGCCATGATCGCCCGCGTCTCACTTGAAATCGCGCTTCGCAAGGAGTTCGACTACTTCATCCCGCCGGAACTCGCGGCGCAGGTGGACGTGGGCACGCGCGTGCAAGTGCCGTTC
>CAYIOH010000542.1:0-3151 GCA_964364975.1 uncultured Bifidobacteriaceae bacterium | reverse complement strand
CTTGTCCGGCGGAGCCGAGACGAGAATCACGTCGAACGTGGTCTTCGCTTCCGCAGCCGGCGCAGCGGCACCGCCGGCGGCACCGCCAGCAGCCGCGACCGCGACTGGCGCGGCGGCAGTGACGCCCCACTTCGTTTCCAATTGTTTGACCAAATCAGCGGTCTCCAGGACCGTGAGCTTGCTCAGTTCTTCCACGAGATTTCCAATGTCTGCCATACGATTACCTGCTTGCCTTTCTGTTCGTCTCGTCGTCACCCGCGGCCACCGGTGATTTCAGTTCACGGCCTGTGAACCGACGATTTACGTTGTTGTTTGTTTGCTCCGGCCTGCATTCGACAGGCCGAAATTGTTCTTGTTCATCCGGTGAAGCAGGCGGAAGCCCGCGCTCCGGAGCGCGACGATCACGCCGCTTCGCTTTTCGGTTCTTTGTCAACCTTGGCCTGAAGCACGCGGGCGAGTTGTGTCGCCGGCGTGTTGAGCAGCACGACCAGTTTGGTGGCCGGCGCGTTAAGGAGGCCAAGGAATTTGCTGCGCAGCACTTCGATGCTCGGCAAATCCGCCAGCGTCAGGATGTCCGCTTCGGCCATCCGCTGGTTGTTCAGAAAGCCAAACTTGACTTTTAGGCGGTCGAACTCCTTGCCAAAGGTTTTCACGACTTTGGCGGCCATGGAAATATCTTTCTGCCCGGTCACGACCGCGATCTGCCCGGCCAGCGAGCCATTCAAATCGCCGATGCCGGCTTCCTGGGCGGCGATGCGGAAAATGGAGTTTTTGACGATGAGGATCTGGGCGCCGGCCTTGTTGAGGCGTTTGCGCAGTTCGGTCAGTTGGCCCACCTTCAGGCCCTGGTAGTTCACCACGATGAAGAACGGCGAGGCGTTCAACCGGGCGAAATATTCTTTGGTCAGCGTTTTCTTTTCAGCGCGCATGGTTCGTAAAAATTTGTCGGTTAATGGGCCACGAATTCCTTCACGTCCACCCGCACCGGTGGGCTCATCGTGGCCGAAAGGGTGCAGGAGCAAATATAAGTGCCCTTGGCGCTGTGCGGTTTGGCCTTGGCGACAGCTTCGATGACGGCCCGGGCGTTTTCTTCAATCTGCGTGGCGGTGAACGAGATTTTGCCAACCAGCACATGGACGTTGCCGGCTTTGTCCACTTTGAACTCGACGCGACCGGCTTTGACTTCCTTCACGGCTTTGGCGGTGTCGTCGGTCACGGTGCCGGTTTTGGGATTGGGCATGAGGCCGCGCGGGCCGAGGACCTTGCCCAGCTTGCGCACCTCGGCCATCGCTTCCGGCGTGGCCACGGCCACATCGAAATCGGACCAGCCGTCCTGGCATTTTTTGATCATGTCTTCGTAGCCAACGTACTCCGCACCCGCGGCCTTGGCCGCGTCCGCCGCCGCGCCGCTTTTGGCGAACACGAGCACGCGCACGGTCTTGCCGCTGCCGTGGGGCAGGGGAACCGTGCCGCGCACCATCTGGTCGGATTGCTTCGGGTCCACGCCGAGGCGGAACGCGAGGTCAATGGTTTCGTTGAATTTCGCTTTCGGGAACTTGGCGAGAACGCCCACGGCGTCCTTGAGTGGATAGGTTTTTTTACCGTCCACGACTTCGAGCGCCTTTTTGTATCGTTTACTTGGCATTGTTATGAGCGGTGCAAGCGAGTCCCGCAAAGCGGAACTCTCCCGCGTTGTTGTTATTCGACGACTTCAATTCCCATGCTGCGGGCCGTGCCGGACACGATGCGGAACGCGGCTTCGTCGGAGGACGAGTTCAAGTCCTTTGCTTTCATTTTCACGATCTCCATGATCTGTTTGCGGTTGACCTTGCCGACTTTGTCTTTGTTGGGCGTGGCCGAACCTGCCGTGATGCCCGCAGCCTTTTTCAACAGCACAGAGGCCGGCGGCGATTTGGTGATGAACGTGAACGACTTGTCCTGATAAACGGTGATGACGACCGGGATCACCAAACCCGCGTCGTTCTTGGTGACGGCGTTAAATTCCTTGCAGAAGCCCATGATGTTGACGCCGTGCTGGCCCAACGCAGGGCCGACCGGCGGGGCGGGGTTCGCCTGCCCGGCGGGGATCTGCAATTTAATCAATCCAACAATTTTCTTCGCCATAAATAAATCTACGTTTTACGTCTTGCGTCAAGCATCTGCGCGGCGTTCATACGGTTCTTGACGCAACACGCAATACGCAACACGACTTTATCCCTTTTCCACCTGCCAGTATTCGAGTTCCACTGGCGTATTGCGGCCGAAAATATTCACCGTGACCTTGAGCTTGCCGCGCTCGGGATCCACTTCTTCGATCACGCCGCTGAAATTCAGGAACGGCCCGTTGTTGATCTTCACGGTTTCGCCCACATCAAAGCTGACCTTGGGCCGCTCCGTTTCCTCGGAGGCGGAAATTTGAGCCTTGATGACTGTCACTTCCTCTTCGGAAGCGGTGCTGGGCTTGTCGCCCCCAATGAATCCGATGGCCCCCTGGGTTTCCTTTACAAAATAAAACGGCTTGGGGACGACTTCATTGTTTTTGTCCAGCAACGTCATGTTAATGTAGACATAGCCCGGATGAAGTTTGCGGTTCGTCACGGTTTTTTTTCCGCTGCGCACATCCACAACCTTCTCCATCGGCACGAGGACCTCATGGATATACTCCTGCATCTCTTCGGCTTTGATGCGCTTTTCAATGCTCTCTTTGACCTTTTGCTCCTGGCCCGAGAGAGTATGAATGACAAACCATTGGCTTCGCATGGCTTCGACGTGCTAAAGAACTTTAAAGAACACCAAATTGAACACAAAATCCACCGCGACGGTAAAACCGCCCAGCAGCAGAATTGAAATCGAAACCACGACGGTCGAACCTTTCAACTCGTCCCAAGTCGGCCAGGTGCATTTCTTCAGCTCCTCGCGCGTTTGCTGCACGTACGTGGCGATGCGCACGAGGTGTCCCTGCCACCAGAGGAAGGCAAAGACCGCCCCGACGATCACCACCCAGATCGCAATTTTTGTCAAGTCGTTCACAATATTCCTGGCGGAGAGGGAGGGATTCGAACCCCCGTTCCGCTCACGCGGAAAGCGGTTTTCAAGACCGCCGCAATAGACCGCTCTGCCACCTCTCCGAAATGTTTGGCAGGGCGTGAGG
>CAYIOH010000541.1:0-3152 GCA_964364975.1 uncultured Bifidobacteriaceae bacterium | reverse complement strand
GGCGCGGGTCTTCGTGTTCGTAAAGCGCCGTGCCGTCGAACCGCGCCAGTGCCCACTCGTCGCGCGGAAAATGCGCCGGCACCCAGTCTATTATCACGCCGATGTCCGCCGCGTGCAGCGTATTGACCAGGAATTGAAAATCGTCAGGGGTTCCGTAACGGCTCGTCGGCGCGTAGAAGCCCGTAACCTGATAGCCCCACGACGGGTAAAACGCGTGCTCCGCCACCGGCAGGAATTCCACGTACGTGAAGCCCATCTGTTTGACGTGTTCGATGAGCGGCCCGGCCAGTTCGCGATACGTGAGCGACTCCGTCGCCGATTTCTTCCGCCAGGAGCCGGCATGCACCTCGTAAATACTCATGGGCGAGCGCAGCGGGTCGCGCTGCCGCCGGCGCGCAAGCCAGTCCCCGTCAGTCCACTGGTGTTTGCGTGTGTTCCAGACGATGGCCGCGTTTTTGGGCGCGATCTCGAAGAAAGCGCCGAACGGATCCGTTTTCAGAACGATGTGGCCGTGGGCATTTTCGATTTCGAATTTGTAGTGCGCGCCTTCACCAACACCGGGAATGAAAATTTCCCAGGCGCCCGAAACTCCGAGCAGACGCATCGGATGACAGCGTCCGTCCCATTGATTGAAATCGCCGACCACGCTCACGCGTCTGGCGTTGGGCGCCCAGACGGCGAAGCTCGCGCCGGCCACGCCATCCATCGTCCGCAACTGCGCGCCGAGCTTGTCGTAGATGCGCCGCTCGTCGCCCTTGTTGAACAGAAACAAATCCGAATCGCTCAACGTCGGCAGAAAGGAATACGGGTCGCGGGTGCGACGAACTTTGCCCTCACGGTCGGTGATAACCAGATCGTAGGCATAAACTCGCTTTGCCCTTTTGGTGACGCCTTCGAACAGTCCGGCATCGTGCAGGCGTTTCAACTTGAAGGCCGGCTGATTCTTTTCGTGGACGGGCTGGATTTCAATTTCCGCCGCATCCGGCACGAACGCGCGCGCGACGACGCCCGAACCATCGCCGAGCGGGTGCATGCCGAGCAGTTGATGCGGTGAGCGATGTTTCAGCTCGACCAAACTCCGAAGTTCATCCTGGGTCAGCAGCATTGCGGTGCCAGTCTAGTAGAAGCCGGGAAAAGAGGGAAATCTTTCCGCCGACTGGGTAGCGTAACCGTTGCGGAACTGGATCACGTCGTAATGGCGGCCTTCCAGCCGGCAACGCCAGTCTGGCGTGCGGCTGCGATGTTTTGTCCGCTTCGCTCCTGCCGTAAGCTGCGCGAAGAACTCGCGGTTCAGATTGAGCTGGGGTTCAGTGCGCGTGCGGCTTCGCGTATTCGACCATGCCCGAAATATCTATCACCACCACCGGCTCGTTGCCGACGACCCACGCATCGTGACCCGGCGGGAGCAATGACACTTCGCCCGGCCCGAACTCCGCCTGACTGCCGTCATCCATCAACACCCCCAGCCGGCCCGAAACGTGATATTGCAGATGCGGCGCCTCGCAGCTTTTGGTCTTCATCAAAGCCTTGAGCGACGTTGACCATTTCCACCCGGGCAACAGTGTCGCGCGTCCGAACGTAACGCCACCGAGGTTGACGAGTTCTACTTTACCCTTGTCGAACGTACGGAGTTCATCCGGTTTTGACAGGTTTTTGCTTTGCATTTTGTCAGGCATAATTTAATTCGCTTTCCGGGGTTGATTATTTAGGGACAAACCGAATCTTGCGATTTCCTTTCCGATTTACAACAAGAAAGTCCACCCGCATTTACGGCATTGGCAACCCCTTGACCACCTTCATTGTCTCCAAACTCACCGTGATGGCGCGTTTCCAATCGAACTGGCGGGCGCAGTGTTCGAGCAGTTCGTGAAACGCGGAGCGGACAGCGCCTTCATGCTTGATGCAGAGCTTGGCGAATTTGGCGAGGTTGTCATAGTAGGCGGCGACAACCTTGTGCGTGGGCATTATCTCCAGCGTCGGCATGGGTGGGTTTTTACAGGAGCGGTGACGGAACAGCAATTTTTCATTTCACAGTCGCGACAAGGGTGGAAGATTCACTTGCCTTCATTTCTTTCTTTGATGATTCTCACGCTACTATGTCGAGTCTCAAAAAACTGTCGGTGGTCGGGTTGGGCAAGCTGGGTGCGTGCATGGCGGCTGCCTTCGCCCAACGCGGCTTCAACGTTCTCGGGGTGGACATCAACGCCGAAGCCGTGCGTAAACTTAACGCCGGCGAGCCACCGGTGGACGAGCCACTATTGGCGGAGGCGATTACTGCGGGCCGCAAACGTCTCCGCGCCTCGACCGACGCGAAGGACGCGGCCTCGACCGACGCTTCGTTTTTCATCGTCCCGTCGCCGAGTCTGCCGGACGGAAGCTTCTCGAATGAATTTCTCATGCGCGCCATGCAGCCCGTGGCGCAGGCGGTGAAGGCCGCTCGGAAAAAAAATCACCTGTTCATCCTCAGTTCCACGACCACGCCAGGGGCGTGCCGGCAGGTCATCATCCCGATGCTGGAACAGCAACTCGGCGGGAAGTGCGGGAAGGATTTTGGTTTTTGCTACAACCCGGAGTTCATCGCGCTGGGCAACGTCGTGCGCGGACTGCTTGAGCCGGACATGGTGTTGATCGGCGAATCGGACCCGCGCAGCGGCGATTTGCTCGCGGGACTTTTCAAGAAATTCAACCTGAACCGGCCGAAGATCGCGCGCATGTCCATCACCAGCGCCGAGCTGACGAAGATTTCGGTCAACAGCTACATCACCGCGAAGATCAGTTTCACCAACCAGTTGCGCATGATCGCGGAGCGCTACGCGGATACGAACATCCACCAGATTCTCGACGCCATCGGTGCGGACTCACGCATCGGGCACAAATACCTCCGTGCCGGCTTGAGCTACGGCGGGCCGTGTTTTCCGCGCGACAACCGGCTCATCGCCTACGCGGCGAGGGAAGCCGGCTTGAGCGCGCCGCTGGCCGAGGCCACGGACGCGGTGAACGAAATGGCCAAAGACCAACTCGCGCAACAGGCCCTCGCCTGCACGAAGCCCGGTGACACAGTCGCAGTGCTCGGCATGTCATATCGCCCCGGCACTTACATCGTCGAGGAATCCGCCGGACTGCACATCGCGCAATCACTCAAGCGCCACGGG
>CAYIOH010000540.1:0-3157 GCA_964364975.1 uncultured Bifidobacteriaceae bacterium | reverse complement strand
TCAGAAAATATTTCTTGAGCGCGCATATTTCGCGGAGCGTGTCAGGCTGATAGAAGACGAGTAGATTTTCGGGTAAGTCATCGTGGTCGGTCAGATTGATCTGCTTCAGGCGCGCGGCGAGTTCGTCGAGCGTCGGTGGACGAAGGCGCGGGCGCGTGAACGTGAGACTGAGCGGGTTGATGTCGTTGCCCCACGGCACGCGGCCCAACAGCGCGGCTTCCACCGGCGTCGTGCCCCGGCCCATGAACGGATCGTAAACCACATCGCCCGGCTGTGTGAGTCGCTCAATGAAGAAGCGCGGGAGTTGCGGCTTGAAGCAGGCGCGGTAGGAAACTTCGTGGAGCGAACTGGCCTGCCGCTGCTTCGCTGTCCAGAATTCATTGACGAACGTAAGAACGGAACGGAACTGACCGACGCCCGTTTCAAAGCGGGATTCAATCTGGCGCGTCTTGGTGCCGAATTCTCGAAACCCGAGGAGTTCTTGGACAAAACTCCGGGGACTTGTGTGCCGTGTAACTCGTCGGATTGGCAAATCCGCATATGCAAATGCCAGTTGTTGAACGGCCGTGTTCATTCTACGTGTCACCTGAATGTCGATGTTGGGTGCGTTCCGTTTGAGAGGATTTTGTGACTCACGGACGCCTCAAGTCTCACGTTTACCGTTGTGGTCGGCTGCAAAAAGTCGAGCCTCAATGCATTGATTCTAGCATCGTCTGAATCCGAGATGTCGTACATCACGGTGCAGTTGAGGTGGTAGATCGGCGGGCAGAAATGATTCCGGATTTTGTCCGAGGACGAGGTTAAAACCCTCCGATTTGAATCCGCGGGATTCCACTGGCTAGTGGCTTTCATTTCGAGGGCAACCTTTAATCGGGAACCTCTTTGGCTTAACTCCCGATCCGGGTAACCGGCACCCGAACACTTCTCAATTCGGAATTCATTCAGGAACTGGGTCAACCTTCGAGTCGTGAAGGATTCAACCTGATTTCCTATCGATTGGTTTGTGCTACCGGAGATCAAACTACAGCTTGCGCCACGAAGCCCAGATGAAGCAAACGCTTGCTCAAAATCTGCTTTCACCTTAGCGACCAATTCTGTTGGCCATTCGTGCACCATGTCCACTGGGTCTAGCCCTTCCCAGCGGAGGAGGTCGTTATAGTATTCTAAAAAGCTCGCCACTCCGCTTTTATGCCTTGAACGCAGGCCCAATTCAATCTTCCTCCAAACAATGAAGAGGGTCTGACCAAGACTCTGGTTCAAAATGCGACCCTTTTTAGCCCAAAACAGGGCTTGCAACAGTTTAGACAGATGCTAATCTCTGCCTCCCTTTTGGGAAACGGCTTCCCGGCTTTGTGAGTGCAACGCCGTCGGGCCGCGATGAAAGACGATTTATGCCAGTTCGAATCCGAATGAAACGCATCGGCGCGAAGAATCAGCCGGTGTTTCGTATTGTTGTGACCGATGGCCGCAGTCCGCGCGACGGCAAGTTCATCGAGGAAATCGGCACATACCACCCGCGCAAGAAGACCGACAACGTGAAGTTCGATCTCGAACGCGCAAAGTATTGGATCAGCAAAGGCGCGCAGCCCAGCGACACGGTGGCCAGTTTCATCAAGCAGGCGGGCAAAGCGGCCGCGGCGACGGCTTAAACTTGTTTCGGCCCATGCAGGCCTTTCTCGAATACGTGGTCAAAGGGTTGGTCGCCCGCCCCGACGCGGTGACGGTCACGCCGGTTGAACGCCAGGGGACGACGGTGTATGAACTGCGCCTCGATCCGCAGGATGTAGGCAAGATTATTGGTCGGCAGGGCATGACGATCAACGCGATCCGGTCGTTGTTGCTGGCGGGAAGCGCGAAGAAGGGTTTGCGCTGCTCGGTGGAGATTGTTGAGGACCAGCCGGGCGCATAACTGTAGCGGCGGTCTGTGACCGCCGGGTGGCACGAATCAGCGCTCGTAGAGCGCCGCCACATGATGAAAATTGACGTGCTCACTTTGTTTCCCGCGATGTTCGCAGGGCCGCTGGATGAAAGCATCATCAAGCGCGCGCGCGAGGCGGGGTTGCTGGATTTGCAGTTGCACCAGTTGCGCGACTGGACGCACGACCGGCACAAGACCGTGGATGACCGCCCGTTAGGCGGCGGCCCGGGAATGTTGTTGAAGCCGGAACCGATCTTTGAAGCGGTGGAAAGTTTGAAGCGCGAGAATACGCGCGTGGTGCTGATGTCGCCCTCGGGGCGGAAGTTCAATCAGACCATTGCCCGCGAACTGGCGCAGCAGGAACACCTGCTGCTGGTCACGGGCCACTACGAAGGTTTTGATGAGCGCATCCGCGAATCGCTGGCGGACGATGAATTGTCCATCGGCGATTACGTGCTGACGAACGGCGCGTTGCCCGCGATGGTGGTGATTGACGCGGTGGCGCGGTTGTTGCCGGGCGTGCTGGGCGACGACGCGAGTTCGCAGGATGAATCGTTCAGCGCCGGAATGCTCGAGTATCCGCAATACACGCGGCCCGCGGAATTTCGCGGGATGAAAGTCCCGGAAGTGTTGGTTTCCGGCAACCATGCGGAAATCGCCAAATGGCGCGCCGAACATGCGAGGTTGCGGACGAAAGAACGCAGACCGGATTTAATGTAGCGGCGGTCTGTGACCGCCGATCGGTCAAAATTTGTCGGCGCTCACAGAGCGCCGCTACGAAACAAAGAAATTTATGAATCAGGCATTGTTGGACAAAATTGAATCGGAACAATATCGGAAAGATGACGCCAAGTTCGGCGTCGGCGATTCCGTGAAGGTGCATACCAAGGTCGTCGAAGGCGACAAGGAGCGCATCCAGATTTTCGCCGGTGTCGTGATTGGCCGGCGCGGTCACGGATTGAACGAGATGTTCACCGTGCGCCGCATCAGCTATGGCGAAGGCGTGGAACGCGTGTTCCCGCTGCACTCGCCGCGCGTGGACAAAATCGAAGTCGAGCGCGCCGGTTCGGTTCGCCGCGCCAAACTCACCTACCTCCGCAAACGCCTCGGCAAGGGCGCCACCCTCGTGAAAGAGAAGGAAGAGAAAGCCGAAGTGCCGGCGAAATAATCGGGCAAGGATATTTCAAGGCGAGGCTGCGGCCTCGCCTTTTTTGTTGGTAGGGCGCGTCACTCCGCGCG
>CAYIOH010000539.1:0-3158 GCA_964364975.1 uncultured Bifidobacteriaceae bacterium | reverse complement strand
AGGCTTTCTGGTCTTCTGCGCCACCGAAATCCTGCTTTGTGGCAAACGGTGGGTCGAGGTAGGCGACGCGAACGCCGTGCGAACCGTCAGCATTGCAGAGCTTACCCGCCTTCTTCAATTCGAGCAGCGACTTCATCACCTGGAGGTTGTCGCCAAAGATGAGCATGTTGTGCCAACCGTTGCCGCCATTCTTGCCGAAAGTGCGAACGGCTTGCAGCGGCACGGCGAGCGTGTTCGCCAAGATGTCTTCCTCGCGCTCCTTGCCGTGATAAACGAGTTCATACTCGCGCTTCTCCGGCGGGAAAAGAATTCGCGCCCACTCTGGCGAGATTTCTTCGCCTTTCTGAAGCAGGCGACAGATTTCTTCGCGTTGCTCTGGTGTCATGTCAGACTGCCCTCCTTGCAAGCGTTCGCGTTTCCATTCCTTCGCCTGGCGCGAGACACTCCAACTCCAGTTCGTCGAGCAATCCGCTGTCGGCAAAACTGAACACGGCATCCTCCGCGACAATGACGTGATCGAGCACCTTCAATCCCACAGGCCGCGCGGCGGCGATGAGGTCTTTTGTCAATAAGCGATCCGATTCGCTCGGCTCTGCCGCGCCAGACGGATGATTGTGCGCCGCGATGAGCGCGCTCGCGTTCACCAGCAACGCGCGCGTGATAATGCTCCGCAACGGTGATCGCACGGAATCCACCGCGCCCTCGGCAATGAGAACGTCATCAAGCAAGGCGTTGCGGCGATTCAGGTAGAGAACCCGGAAGTGTTCCTCGGAAAGTCCGCGTAACCGCTCGCGTAAATAATCTGCGGCTGCGCTCGTGCTTTTGATTTGAAACTGTTTGCGGTCGGTCGGAACGGCGACGCGGCGGGCAATCTCCATTGCCGCGACCAGTTGAGAAGCCTTCGCCCCTTTCAGTCCCTTCACGTCAAACAGCGCAAGGACTGGCGCCTCCACCATCGCGCGGAGAGAACCGAACCGTTTGAGAATTTGCCGGCCAAGTTCAACCGCGTTCGTGCCGCGAAAGCCGACACGAATTAAAATCGCAACCAACTCGGCGTCGGTGAGAGCCTGCGGCCCGCGCGAAAGCAATCGTTCTCGTGGCCGTTCTTCTTCCGGCCATGAAACGATGCCCTGAGACTTTTTGGAGCCTGATGACATGGACTGTTCGCTCGCGTGCGAATCAGCCCTGTCAGGTAGACTGTCTCCAAGGGGATGCAGTGCCAAAAAAAGTGGGACGTGCTTACTCACGTCCCACATCAGGCACTAGCATGCCCTTGGAAGAACGCTTTGGGCACGCCCCAGTCGGGGCGTGCTTGAGCGATGTCTTCCAAGTGGAAATTGCTAGTTTCGATGTGGACAGCAGCCGAAGCCGCGAAATTTTAGTAAAAAGTTTTCTGGTCGTTTGGTTTTTCCGAACGGGGGGAGATTACGCTGAGCAACAGCGCGGGACAACCCCGAAACATTATCAAGGTTGAGAAGTTTGCGGGTTTGCCCTCACCCGGCCTGCGGCCACCCTCTCCCGTCCGACGAGCGAGGGAGACATCAGCGTCAATCAGCGTTCACTCGCCGCGCTGTCGCGCCGCCCGCCGTGCTCGCGCACCGTCGCGGCAGGTCGCAGCGGGTCTTTCGTCTCGCCGGGCGGCGCAGTCCGCCAGCATTCTTGACACCGCAACCCGGCCTGATAGTTTTCGCCCGCCCATCGGCGCCCCGGGAAGTGACAAGTGTTCAGTGTCAAGTGTTCAGCCCGGGCTTGAAACTGAAAACTTGAAACTCGAAACTTTCAGCAAAACCGACGTGTCATCGTGAAAAAGGTTCGAGCCGCCGCCAAATCAAAACCCCGACATGGGATGTCGGGGCTTGTCAAAGCCATTTTTGCCCGCACGCGCACGCCGGCGTTCGAACGTTATCTCAGAGACCTGCTGGTCAAAATCTGCGAGGTCAACACCACCCCGACATCGGATGTCGGGGTCATGCGCGCGGCGGAAGATGACTGCTTCCAGATTCTGGAGCGTGAGTTGGCCGGGTTGGGTTTTGCAGGCGCGCGCACGGAGCGCCGGGTTGTGAACCCCGCCATCAAAGACCACCCGCACTATTCGCTGCTACATTTCACCAAGACAACGCAGCGACCGGACGGGCTTTCGCCGGAGGAAACTTACGCGGGCCGTAGCAACCTGCTTTACATCGTGCCTGGCGCCACGGCGACGGGTGACGGCCAGTCCGTGGCCGTGAATGCCCACGTGGACGTTGTCGCGCCCTATTTTCCACCGCGCGTCAAAAAAAATGTCGTTTATGGCCGTGGCGCGTGTGACGACAAAGGCCCGCTCGTCAGCATCGTCGCCGCGCTGAAAGTTCTTTCCGACGTCATGCCGCAAGCCGGGCTGCGCTGGAACAAGAATGTTGTGGCTATGTTCGTCATTGAGGAGGAAACGGGCGGCAATGGGTCACTCTCGCTGGCGATTGATCGTGATCTCAAAAAACTTTACGACAGCGTCATGGTTTTCGAGTGCACGGGGTTGAAAATTTACCCCGCCAACCGTGGCGCTGTCTGGTATCGCGCCGACCTCAAGCGCGTCGAAGGCGCGTCGTTGTTCGAGATGTTTGCGTTCGTGAACGAAGAGATGGAAAAGGAGGGCGCGGCAATTCGCGCTGAGAGCCGCCATGAGCTTTTCCCCCAGCGCCCAGTTCAAACTTGTCACGGCATCATCGGTCCCTTCGGTGAACATCCCAGCCGGATTTGCGGCGAGGCGGGTTTCTCGATTCAATTCGCCCGCAGGCCGGACGCGAAAACCGAGTTGCTCGTGCGCGATTGTCTCGAAGCCGGCCTTGCGAATTACATCGGACTCTATGGTGACAAGACCAAGGTGACCGACCCGGCGACACGGAAGCCGATGATCGCGCGGCATTATGATTTCCAACGCGAAGGCAATGGCTTCAAATTGAGCGTGCATGGTGCGACCGGTCACATGGGCGCGATTCGCGAACGCGATGGCGCCATTACGAAGATGGCGCACCTCGTCCGTGGCCTTGTCTCATCCAAGCCGCGGATTGAGGCGGTGGCCGGCGGGCCGGTGCAGTTCGAACTCGCGGGCAAGCCTGACGGCGAGGTCTTGATTCTTGAAGGCGGCCAGGGCTTTGTGCCCACGCATGACATCAACGAGG
>CAYIOH010000538.1:0-3159 GCA_964364975.1 uncultured Bifidobacteriaceae bacterium | reverse complement strand
CGCGGATCTTTCTGGAGGTAATAAAAGTTCCCACTTCTTGATGCGGTTGAAGTAAATCAGTTGGTAGCGGTCAGTGCGCACGCCGTAATGCCGTTGAACCTGATGGTCGCCAGGATAATGGTAATAGCAGTAGTACCAGATATCGCGCCAGTTCTGGAGCAATTGGTTGCAGACTCCCTACTTGTCCGAAGTCGCCTTGGCGATTGCGGCGCGCAAATCTTCCAGCAGAAACGGTTTGCTGATTACGCAGTCCACTGCGTCCAGCGGCGTCTTGTCCGCGGTCAACATCTCGGCGTAGGCAGTGATCATCACGATGGGTTGCTTTGGATTGCGCGCCCTGAGTTGCGCCGCCAGTTCGTTGCCTTTCATTCCCGGCATCGAGAAATCCGTGATGACGAGATCAAACTTCGTCTCGTTGAACAGCGCCAAAGCCTCCTGGCCGCTGCCAGCCGCCTCGATCTTGTGCCCGTCAAATTCAAGCATCATTTTGACGGCGTCACAGACGAACGGTTCGTCATCCACTACGAGAATGCGTTTCGGCGAGATACCTGGCTTGCTCATTTCAATCTGTCTAATTCCGCTTCACCCACCGCTGACCTTACACGATTTGACGGGAAGCGCCAGCTTTTGTTTCACACCTTTTCTTCCACGGCGGGTTTGACCGCGCGGGGCTTTTTCCCCACAATCGCGCCATGGCAAATACCTTCGGCCATTTGTTCCGGATCACAACTTGGGGCGAATCCCACGGCGGCGGCGTGGGCGTGGTTGTGGACGGCTGCCCGCCCCGGCTGAAACTCACCGAGACCGACATCCAACCCGACCTCGACCGGCGGCGGCCCGGCCAGTCCCGAATCGTCACCCCGCGCAAGGAAGCCGACACAGTGCAAATTCTTTCCGGCACGTTCGAGGGCAAAACCCTCGGCACGCCGATTTCGATGTGGGTGCGAAACGAAGACGCCCGACCGGAGGCGTACTCGGAAATGAAAACCAAGTTCCGCCCGTCTCACGCGGACTACACCTACTTTGCCAAGTTCGGCATCCGCGCCTGGCCCGGCGGCGGACGCACCAGCGCGCGAGAAACCATCGGGCGCGTGGCCGCCGGTGCAATTGCAAAAAAAATCCTCCGCGAACGTTTCGGCGTCGAAATTCTGGCCTACGTCAAACAAGTCCAACGTCTGATTGCCGACGTGAATCCCGACAAAGTTCGGTTCCGAGACATCGAGTCGAACATCGTCCGTTGCCCGGACAAAGCCACGGCGGAAAAAATGATCCGGCTCATCGAAAAGATGCGCCGCGCCGGCGACAGCGTGGGCGGCATCATCGAAGGCGTGGCGCGCGGCGTGCCGCCCGGTTGGGGCGAACCCGTTTTTGACCGGCTGGAAGCCGACCTCGCCAAAGCGATGTTGAGTCTGCCGGCAACCAAGGCGTTTGAGATCGGTTCCGGCTTTGGCGGCGGCTTGCTGACGGGCCGGCAACACAACGATTCGTTTCGGATGCGCGGCGGCAAAGTCCACACCACGACCAACCGCAGTGGCGGCGTTCAGGGCGGTATCACCAACGGCGAAACGATTTTCTTCTGCGTCGCCTTCAAGCCCACCGCCACCGTCCTGCACGAGCAGGACACCGTGACCGAGGATTTCAAGAACACCACGTTGAAAGCCCGTGGCCGCCACGACCCGTGCGTGCTCCCGCGCGCCGTGCCGATGGTGGAAGCCATGACCGCCCTTGTGCTCGTAGATCACGCACTACGCCACAAGGCGCAATGCGGGTGATGAACCGTCATCACTTATATGTCGAAGTGGACGCGCTGAAGCGCCTGCAAGCCGAGACCGCCGCCGAGTTGGATGCGCTATTGCCGGCCATTCTGGATCGGGCATTCAAAAGAGTATTGTGAGATAGCCGCATGCCAACACCACAAGAGAATCGCGGAGATAAAGACGCAACAGAGCGCTCGTCAGATTTCCGAGGAGCAAACCTAAGCGGAGAAGCTTTCGCTGGTGAAGAATTACCACAGCGCGACTTTCGCCGGGCAATTCTCCGGAATGTAGATTTTATTAACTGCGACCTGAGCGGCGCGAATTTCGCAGACGCAGATCTCTCAAGCGCAAATTTCCGCAATGCGACGCTGCGCGATGTGGATTTTTCAAACGCAAATCTCACGAAAACTAATTTCTATCGCGCCAATCTTGTTGGAGCAGCGTTCGTAGGCGCTAATTTGTTCCAAACCGTCTTTCGTGAAACAAAAATGGGGCAGACCGTATTTGCGAACTTGGATATGGAGACGTGCATCGGGCTTGACAGTGTCCAGCACGAGTCACTGTCATCAATTGCTGTTGAATGCCTTTACCGCTCAGGCAACAACTTACCTCTGAAATTTCTCGAAGGTGCTGGTTTCTCTAAGAATTTTATATCTTATCTGCCAGAACTGGTCCAAGCAGGGGGCTCAATCCAATTTCATTCGTGCTTCCTAAGTTACAGTCATCTCGACGAGGCTTTTGCGCGCCAGCTTTGGACAGCGATGAGGAACGAACGAATTCGCGTGTGGTATGCACCCGAGGAGATGCAAGGTGGCAAGAAGTTGTTCGAGCAAATTGATCGAGCCATTCACCTGCACGACAAATTGCTTGTTGTGCTCTCGCGCTCCAGCTTAAAGAGTAATTGGGTGCAAACGGAGATCAGGCGAGCACGGAAGCAGGAGCAAAAAGCGCAAGAGCGGAAGCTGTTTCCGATACGGCTTTGCGACATGACTACCTTAAATGCTTGGGAGTGCTTCGATTCTGATTCAGGTCGAGACATTGCTCAGGAAATCCGCGAGTATTTTATTCCCGATTTTTCTCAGTGGAATAAGGCAGGGATGTTCAAAGAGGAATTCAAGAGGCTTTGCCGTGACCTGCGTCAACAGGGAGTCGCCATGAAAGAAGAGGAGCGTGAATGGACGCGCTGAAACGCCTGCGAGCACAGACTGCCGCCGAGTTGGCCGCCTTGCTCCCCGCCATTTTGGACAAAGCATTCAACGGAGAAATTTGAAATGCCCGATCGCCAAACCAAAGCCATTGCCACTCGGATTCAAGGGAAATCGATATGACCTACGCTGCGCTCACCGGATGGGGCAAGTGTCTCCCGCCCGCGGTTCTCACCAATGCGGACCTCTCCACGTTC
>CAYIOH010000537.1:0-3159 GCA_964364975.1 uncultured Bifidobacteriaceae bacterium | reverse complement strand
GCGCCCTACCTTCGACGCAACACGCAACACGCAACACGCGTACCTCGACGAACTCTCAACTCTCGGCCAAAACACCATCGCCGAATTTTATCAGGAGCGCGGCTTCGCGTGCTCGACGCTCGCACCGGAGCAATTCCCGTTGCAACCCGCGACGCTCACAGATTTGCTCGGCGGCGACCGCAACGCGAACGCTGAAATCATCCGGCGCATTTTGCACGGCGACGAACGCGGGCCGAAACGCGACGCGGTGTTGCTGAACGCCGGCGCGGCGTTGTTCGTGGCGGGGCGTGCGCGATCCATCAGCGACGGTTGGGAATTGGCCGCGCAAGTGATTGACGGCGGCAGTGCGGCGGCCAAGTTGCGCGAGTTGACGGGGCGTTGAAGCGCGCGCTCGGGGGCCAGCGTTGGAGTCCAGCCTTCAGGCTGTCAGCCCCGAACACGCTGAAGCGTGGACTCCAACTGCCGGGCTTGACGCCAACGAGATAGTTGCGCTTACTAAAGGCGCAACCGCGCCGGAGGTCGTGCAGGCCGGCTCGATAACGCCAACGAAAGATTTTGCGTGTATCACATCATTGGCTCCGACCAAAAGGAATACGGGCCGGTTTCTGGCGCGCAAATCCGCCAGTGGGCCAACGAGGGCCGCGTCCACCGCGCCACGACCGCCAGACCCGCCAATGAAACAGAGTGGAAAACCCTCGGGGTTCTGCCTGAGTTCGCGCAGCTGTTCCCACCGCCCGCCGGCTTGACGCCACCCGCACCGGTCGCGTCGGAGAATTGCGGGCTGGCCACGTGGGCGCTGGTGTGCGGCGCGCTCGGCATGGTGACATGCGTCACCGCGCCGGTTGGGTTGGTGCTGGGTTTTATAGCCCACTCGCGCATCCGCGGGAGCAACGGGCGCTTGACCGGTTCGGGCTTGGCAACGACGGGCATCGTGCTCTCGCTGATTGCGGTGCTGTTGTGGTTGTTGGCGATTCCGGCGGCAATGCTGCTGCCCGCGCTGTCCAAAGCAAAGCAAAAGGCGCAAATCATCAGTTGCGTCGGCAATGTGAAGCAACTCAGCCTGGCGGTGCGGATTTACTCGTCGGATAACCAGGATCAATATCCGCCAGCGGAAACGTGGTGCGATGCGATTCAAACAACCGTGGGCTCGCCAAAAGTGTTTCAGTGCGCCGTCGTTCGGGGCCAGCGTTGCGCTTATGCGTTCAATGCCAGCTTGTCGGGCAAAAAAACCGACGAAGTGAATCCGCAAGCGGTCATGATTTTTGAGAGCGGCGCCGGCTGGAATGCCAGTGGTGGCCCCGAACTGATGCTCGAATCGCCCCGTCATGCGCGACGATTTAGCGTGGGTTTCGCCGATGGGCATGTTGAGCAGATGACCCAAGACCGGCTCCAGCAATTGCGCTGGGACCCGTGACATTTTCAGCACACACCACCCATCAACCGCCATGTATAAAATCATTGGAGCCGACGGCAAAGAATACGGCCCGATCACGGCAGATCAGTTGAAACAATGGATCGCCGAGGGCCGCGCCAACCAACAAACCAAAGTCCTCGCCGACGGCGCGACCGAATGGAGGCCGCTCGCGGAAATAGCCGAACTCGCCGGCACAATTCGATTCGCACCGCCACCATTGGCCGGGGCACTTCCATCCGCACCGCCAACTCTGTCCGACCGCGCGTCGAAGAAAATCGCCGCCGGGATTTGCGGAATCCTGCTCGGCGGATTTGGGATTCACAAATTCATCCTGGGTTACACCGGGGCGGGTTTGGTCATGTTGCTGGTCAGCGTGCTCACATGTTTTTTTGCGTATCCCGTCTTTTACGTCATCGGCCTGATCGAAGGCATCATTTACCTTACCAAATCGGACGAGGAATTCGTGCGGACCTACATTGACAGCCGCAAAGAGTGGTTTTGAACCGCGCCGCGCCGCAAAGTGGCCCCTTGACGGGCGCTGCTTCCGCCGGGCAAAGTCCGCGCATGTATAAAATCATCGGAGCCGACGGCAAGGAATACGGCCCCATCACGGCGGAGCAGTTGAAACAATGGATCGCCGAGGGCCGTGCTAACCATCAAACCAGAGCTCTCTCTGAGGGCGCAACCGAATGGAAGGCGCTCGCGGAAATTCCCGAACTTGCCGTCGCGCTGCCGCTGTCGCCCACGCCGGCACCCTTGCCGTCAGTGCAACCGACGCTCGTGCCGCCGCCCGATCAAGTCCGCGGCCCGGCGATCTTCCTGCTGGTGCTGGCGATACTGGACATTCTTGCATCGCTCGTGGGCATTGGTTTTCTTGCCTTGAACCAGACCCTGCCGGCGTTTTCCCACCTTCCACCCGAAAGTTTGGAGCTGCAACGGACGCTAACCACTCTATTCAGTCTGCCGGCCTATATCGTCGGCGTTGCCATTGCGCTTGTGCGCTTGATCGGGGCGCTCAAGATGATGAAACTCCGATCGTACGGTTTCGCCATGGCGGCGGCGATCCTCACGCTCATCCCGTGCGGCACCTGTTGCTGTCTGGTCAACATCGGCGCGGGCATCTGGGCGCTGGTCGTGCTGGCCAAACCGGAAGTCAAATCCGCGTTTCACTGACCGTTGTGAACGGCGACACCAACAACCTCACGCTCGACGCCACGCGCGAGCCGCCCAAGTTTGCGTCGCCGGCGAAGAAAAATCCCGCGCTACTCGCGGTTGGCACGTTGGCGATTATCGCGGTGGGCGGGATGCTGTTTTGGTTCGACCCGGCGCAATATCGTTTTTACCCGTTTTGCTTTTTTCACGAGCTTACGGGGCTGCATTGTCCGGGCTGCGGCGGCACGCGGGCGCTGCATCAGTTGTTGCACGGGCACGTGGCCACCGCGTTGCAGGCCAATGCGCTGCTGGTGATTTCCTTGCCGCTGTTCATGTGGTTGGGAATCAGCTTCGCGGTGCGAAAAACCAAACCGCAGTCGGCGGCGCGGCCGATTTCTCCGAAGTGGTTCTGGCTCCTCCTGGTGCTGGCCCTGATCTTCGCCGTGTTGCGCAACCTGCCCGCGTTCGCCTGGCTTGCGCCGTAAGAACGGAGCGCGACCGTCCCGGTCGCAGTGCGTGAATCACAGGGGATAGCCGGGAATTTCCAACCGCACACCGAGTTCCATCGGCTACGGGCGGGACACCCGCACGCC
>CAYIOH010000536.1:0-3169 GCA_964364975.1 uncultured Bifidobacteriaceae bacterium | reverse complement strand
GGCGACGTTGTATGAGTAAGGGAAGCGGGTGGCGACAAAGACTCCGCTCTTCTCTGCGTCTCGGCGGTTGGTTTCGCATCAGATTTCTTCGCCATGCGCGGAGATTAACGGCCCGGCCGGCCGAAAGCAATTGCGCGCAGCCAACTCGATTCTCACGGCAGCTTCTCTCACCGTTTGGCAGCGGCGACTTCGTCGAACACGGCCAGCAGGGTGAGGTAGTTGTCCACCAGCAACCCTTCGTAGCCGTGGCAGCCGCCGTTCCAGTCGCGCCAGTCCTTGGATTTGTAGTGGTCGCCAAAACCCTGGAAATCCCCGGCCGCATAACCCTCGAGCATCGGATGGAAAATGCGCTCCGCGTCCGCGCGCCGGTTCAATTGATAGAGCGCCTTGATCGTGAAGTAGGCGAAGCACCCGGTCGCGCCACCGTTTTCGTAAAACTGAAATCCATCCGATCCGTCCTCCCGCCGCGGTTCGCCGGACTGGGACGGCGGCGAGTTTTGCAGGAGGTAGTCACCCTTGCGTATCGGCACCAGATTGCCCGGCAGGCCGAGCGAGAAATTTGTGAAGCCCACCTGAGCCATCTTGTTCAACAGGCGGTCCATGATCGGATTCGCGTCCTTCGCATCCAACAAACCGTAGGTCACGGCCACCCCGCTGACAAACGTGAACCAATAATCATGCAACTGCCCGTCCCGGCTGCGCCAACCGGCGAGCACACCGGTGGCAGGATTCAGGAACGTCGGCAGATAGGAAGCCCGGAGTTTGGCGGCGCGCGCCTCAAAGAAATCGGCGTCCGAGTTTTGGCCAAGTTTGCGCGCCACCTCCGCCAGCATCTTGGTCGCGCGATACGCCAGGGCATTCGCGTAAGCATCCTCATGGCCGAAGTTGATCGTGTCCCACCAGTTCGCCGGCATGCGGGAAGGAGTTGGCCGGTCACCGAGGTTTCCTGAGCCAGGATATTCGAGCAGTCCGTTGCCATCGCTGTCCGCCGCCAACATGGTTCGCGCCCAGCGCGCCAGGCCAGCGTAGTTGGCGCGCGCCCACTTCCAATCCTGCGCGCCCTCGATGTAATGGCACGCCGCCATGATGAGCGACGGATTCGAGTCGAGCGTGTCGTAAGGCGTGGCCCAGCCGCTGACGTTGCCCGCACTGGAGGCCGAAATGTAACCGGTCTGTCCGTAGCCTTTGGCGCCGGCCAGATAGCGGTCCAAGGTCATGCGAACGAGGTCGAGACACGTCAATCCTTTCGCCAGGGGCGGCGCGTGACGCGCGACTTCGGCGTACTCATACACCGTGAAGGCCACCGGATCGCTGGCGGAATTGTTGGCGAGCATCTGCGCGCGCGGATTGATTTGGAAGATGTTCAGAAAATCCCGCCGGAAGCCGTCGTAGCGTGGATTATTCTCAATCCCCTTGAGCCGGGGATAAATCGCCGCGACTTCGAGACGGTATCGCACCTTGGAATGCTCGGCGGTCGCGGCAGGAAAGGCGACCCGCACGTACGGTGGCTTCACGTAACGACGCGCTTCGTAATCGAGCGCCATGCCGGAACGATCCCCCGTGATCCGCACCGAGCCCATGTCTGGCAGGTGCAGCACGCACGGCAAGGGCATCGTTTGCTCGCCGGGTTTCATCAAGCCCAGCAGCGTGGCGTGATTCAACTTCTGGTTGAACCTCAACACCAGCGGCGGTAACGCTTCGCCGCCCGAGAATTCTGATTCCAGCGTGATGACCTTTTCCCGACAGTTGATCCGCCAAGCCGTCCCGCCCTGTGTGGGACGGTAGATGAATTTTCCCGGCCCGGACGATTCGAAGCGCACCAAGCCGCTCCCGTTGGTTTCCACGAGCACAGGATTCGCGCCCAGCTTCCCCTGCCCGAGCGAATCCACCACCAAGCTCGAAAACGCAGCCGTGTCGCGCGACATGGAAAGGGAGAAATACTTCGATTGAAAGTCCGTCGGGCTGGCGAGCAGCGCGATGATCCCCACCCAAAATCCAAAGCCAATTGCCAGATATTGTTTCATGATATAGCCCCTCGCCGGCCACCTCGCCGTGACGCCAATTGTCACTTCTTCGGCAGCCACCTCGTCACCGGCCCGCCTTGCTTGATCCAGTCTTCATCAAGCACAGCGTGATTCACAATGGTGCGCTCGTGCGAGGTGAAGATCAGGTGAATCTTGCCGTCGCGCGTCTGCACTACCATTGGGTAGGCGTAGTCGTAAGGGCCTTCAGCCACGTTGCGGCGCGAGGGCCAGGTCTGGTCGCCATCGGAGGAGAGCGCGACGGTTAGCGGCGTGCGGTCGTTCATGTTGTCATTGAACACGAGCAATAGATTGCCGCTGCGCAGCTTGATGAAATCCACCGCAGAGTTCGGGTTCTTGAACGGCGAATTGACGCCCTCGCTCCAAATCCAGCCACCGTCGCGCGACTCGGCGCGGACGAGCCAACCGTTGGTCGTCGGATCGTAACCGCCACCGCGCCGGCAGTAGGCGACGAGAAAGTCTTCGCGCACTTCGACCGGCACCGGTTGGATGTTCCCCGTGGCCGAACGAATGCGACCGGTCTGCTTCCACTCCTTTTTCTTGGCGTCGTAATGAAGGAACAGTCCGCTGCTCTTGGCGCCGACAAATTCCGTGTCGTGGCCCATCTCGTAGTAGAGCGGCAGCAAGTAGTCGCCATTGTGCAGGACGATGGGCTTGTTGCAGATCATCATGCCCTCCTCGCTCACGAGCGGAAATGCATCCGACCAAGTCTCGGCGTTGTCCTGAGAAACTTTGGCCTGCACGCGCGAGGTGGACCAAGTCTCGCCGTAGCGCACCACGTAGAACAGCCACACCAATCCGTCGGGCGCCTGCCAGATCACGCCGTTGCCAAGCGAACGGAACGGATCGTGGGCGATGCGCGTCGGCGTCGTCCACTTGCGGCTGCCTTGCTTCAAACGCGCGCCGAAAACGCCGGTGTCAATCGCGTATTCGCCCTCGCCGCCGTAATAGACCGCGTAAAGGTCGCCGTTCGCAAGCGCCTCAATGCGCGCCGGATGCTTGTAAGGCCCGGTCTTGATCTCCGGGCCAAACATCCGCTCAATGCTCAGCTCGGCTGCTCGAAGCGTAGGTGTGGCCGCCGAAAGCAGGAGCAACGAACCGAGCACGAAGGAAGAAACAACGGGACG
>CAYIOH010000535.1:0-3175 GCA_964364975.1 uncultured Bifidobacteriaceae bacterium | reverse complement strand
GGGCGGCGGCAGAAAGAGGTGACGCGCGTTCGCACTGAGCAGGGGCTGTGGGAGGCCTTCGGCCAGCCACGCGGGGATTTCGGGGGAGTGGTCCCGCGCTTTACGGCCCGCCTGTTCCAGCAGCAGCACCTGCACG
This sequence comes from uncultured Bifidobacteriaceae bacterium, assembly GCA_964364975.1. Lineage (GTDB taxonomy): Bacteria > Verrucomicrobiota > Verrucomicrobiia > Limisphaerales > JADLHS01 > JALOTT01. The sequence continues at coordinate 3,039 of CAYIOH010000535.1, read as the reverse complement.
ACCGCGTGCACAAACCGCTTCCGTGCGACCGGATTTGGCAATTCCAACCGGTAGCTCCAGCCGTCCCTGAACCGTTCGGACACAATCGTCGCGCCGTCGTCGGCTGACTGCGCCGGATACAGCACCAGATGGATTTTGCCCCGCCACGGCGAAGCGTCGCCCAACAAATCCGCGAGCGCGTGTTTAATGCGTTCGCAGGAAACCGCCGTGAGCGCCGGCTCCAGTTTCAAATAATTTTCGTTGCCCGCGAGATCCACCACGACGGCGGCGACTGCGGATGGTGGCGCACCGTATACGAAGAACTGACCGGACACGCCGCGCGCGGAAACGGTCTGCGGCGAAGCGAACTGGCCGCTGGCTGAACCGCATAGCGCGCAAACCAAAAGCAGCGTGGGCATTGTCCAGTGCCGGATCACGGCGGGACCGCCGCCATCCCAGCCGTCTCTCATTCGGCGGGAGAGATTGCACGACCTGCGAAAAGCCGTGAATCGTGTCCTTGAACCGAGGGTGGTAGGGCGCGTTGCTCCGTGCGCGCCGCGGTTTGCCTCCGATAATCCGGACGGCGCGCACGGAGTGACGCGCCCTGCCTTGCGTTTCGTGGAGAGGGGGAACCGTCGCCAGCGGGTGGGCAAATCGGACGCGCCACGAACTCTCGCCCGGCGCGGTTTGCTGCTCCCCCGGCCATCGGATGGGAGGGAATCAGGGCGAAGGCGGGCGTTCATTGAACTGCTCCTCGCGTAAGCGTCAATCTTTCTTGGCTGCCGCGGGCTTGGCTGGCTTCGTTTCGCTTTTCCCGGTCGCTTTGGTGTCGCTGCTGGTCGCTGGCTTGGCGGCTTCCGATTCCTTCTTCGCGGACTGCTTGTAGCCTTCGCTGCGGTAATCGGTGGTGTAAAAGCCGCTGCCTTTGAAAATCAGACCGCCGCCCGTGCTGATCTTTCGCTTCACGCGCCCGCGTCCCCATTTTTTTTGGGCGCAAAAGTCCTGCGGGCAGGTCGTCAACGACTTGTCCGCGATGGACTGAACTTTTTCAAATTCGTGCCCGCACTTGGCGCAAACGTATTCGTAGGTCGGCATAACTGAATATAATTAATTTCGATTCTCGAATACTGATTCTAGCGTGTCGGGCGTGCGACACAAGGGGGAGAAACAAACAACCCTTGAGACGGATCACCTTCCGATGCAACTCATCGAGAGCGGCGGCGCGACGAAGTCCGGTCCGCCGATGTGATGACGCGCTTCCTTTTGCCAGACCACGGCGCGCGGCCCGTCGGCGAGGCCGGCGTCGAATTTGCCGTTTCGCAACAGGGAGCGACAGGGAGCACAGGTCGTACTAAGTCATGCTGAAAAGGCAGGTGCAGATTTTACCGTTGGCGGTCAGGCGGATGCGATTGCAGTGGCCGCAAAACGATTGGCTCACCGGTACGATGATGCCGCTCTCGCCGTTTCCATTTCCGGCAGGCGGCACCTAGAGCGAAAATTACAGCGGTCGGCAAGGCATTACCCGCAGGTCACGCAAAATCCGTCCGTGCTAATCATTACTTCGGCGGCGGCGTTGCCGCCGGGCCGTTGGTCAGAGGCGGGATGACACGCACCGAACCGTCGGCGTTGACTTCCACGTTCAAATCGTAAGTGTTGGTCGGCTTGGGCGCGGTCGGTTGGCGTTGCATCAACAACTGCGCGCCTTTCTGGTCGTCCACGGCGAAAAGCCCTTTGCGAATCCACTCCAACCGGCGCGCAATGTTCAATTCCTCCCGGAGCTTGCTGACTTGCGCGCGCAGCACGGTGAGGTCGTTGAATTGCTTTTCCAACTCGGCCTTTTCGCCCATGAGCCGCTTGAGTTCCTTTTCGAGGAATGCCTTGTCGCCCTCGGATGCGGTGAGCTTGCGTTGGGTCTCGTTGATCTGGGTGGTGAGATTGGTGAGCGCGGTGCTGAGATCGGCGGCTTTCTTGTCGAGATCCGCGTTCTGCTGTTCCAATTCCGCGATCTTGGCTTCGTGTTTGGCGACTTCTTCCTTGGTGAGCTTCAGCGAGTCCTCGGTTTTGACGAGCGCGGTGGCAATCTCGGAAAACCTGTTGGTCAACTCGCTGAACTCCGTTTTGCGGGTGGCGACATCCTTTTCAAGCGTCAGATTGACCTGTTTCTGCTCCTCGAGTTTACCACTGGTCTCCACCCACTGGTTGGACAGCGTGAAAATGGTGTCGGTGTCCTTCTTCTTCTCCGCTCCAGCTTGCTTTTTCGTGGTAAGCAGTGCCACACCCAAGCCAACGCAGATGACCGCCAAAATGATAGCGCCTATACGATTTTTCATAACCCCGGCAGGATGCCAAGACCCGCCGGTGTTGGCAAGCGCTCATCCGGAATAAATTTTTGCGCCATCTCTCCCTTGCGCGCGGCTGCCGCTGCCCTAAATTGAACACGAAAGACATGAAATTAACCAGCGAAGTGCCGGGGATGACGCTGCCGAACGTGACGCTGTTCCGCCAGGCATTGCTCGAAACGGTGGATTTGGAATCACGGCTGCAGCGGCGCATCCAATTTATGATTCAGGAAATTCGCAATCATCGGAAGGACAGCCATGAATGAAGGAAGCGGCGGGCAAGGAGCAGGGCGCGGGGAGTTCGCCGAATTCCAACGCGACCAGATCCATTCGGCGCTCTTCGCCCAGATGGTGATGCAGCAATCCAACCTGGCGCTGATGTTGTTGGGCAAGTCGCCGCACCCCGAAACCGGCCAACCGATGCGCGACCTCGACGCGGCAAAACTGTTCATTGATCAGTTGGAGATGCTCGAAGTCAAAACCAAGGGCAACCTCAACGCCCACGAAGCCGCGCTGCTCAAACAAAGCCTCATGACGCTGCACCTGGCGTTCGTGGAGGCGGTGAACGCCCCCGAAACGCCGCCGGCAGCGGCAAAACCAACGACCACCCCGGCCAAAGAAGATACGCCCGCCGCCGAAAACAAAACCGCACCCGCGGAAACCGCGGGCGCGGCCGGTGAAGAGGAACCACAAAAACGGTTTTCGAAAAAGTATTCGGCTT
>CAYIOH010000534.1:0-3185 GCA_964364975.1 uncultured Bifidobacteriaceae bacterium | reverse complement strand
TCCAATGCGTCGTGGCGAAGATGTCGCCGGGCGCGCTCGTGGACGGAGAGTCGGTGGTCATTTCAGGAATTGTAGGAGACGACGTGAGGAGTCTCTAACTTTTCTTTTCTGTTATGAGACTCGTCACCTCGTCTCCTACACGGACGGGAGGAGATTTGATTCGATAGCACAAGTTCCATCCGTGGTTATCCGTTTCCATCCGTGGTTCTATTTCTTTTCGGCCCGCACCGGCTTGGCGCGAATCTTCTCTTCCGCGTCGCTCACGGCGGACTTCAGCCGGACGTCATTGAGAATGGCGATGGCCTGGTCGCGGATTTTAGCGGCGTCCTCCTTGTGATCGGTGGCTACGAGGATTTCGATCAGTTGCCGGGTCTTGCCGACGAACCGGTTGTCGGCCGATTTCTTCATCATGGCAGCAGTGTCCGGTGGCGACCACCTATTCGTCCAACCCCGTCTTTGAGCATCCTCCGCGGCTCTCTGTTGCATGTCAGCCATGCGTTTCTGACTGGCCCTTTCCATCTCCAGACCGCTTCGGATCGTATCGAACTTCGCTTGCGGGTCCCCGAGGTAACTCAAGCAGGTGGCAAACTCACCGCGATGTACGAGCAGGTCTTCAGCGATTCCGTAACATTGCCGTGCCAGCGTCGGGTCGCGCCGTTCGAGGGACTTGAAGAGGTCGTAAGTCGCGTCCTCATCGCCGAGGTATTGGTTGATGGAACTGATGTCCATGAACAGGTTGAAGTAACCGCCCCCGTCCGCGAACTCCCGGGCCTTGGCATCGCGAATCTCGATCAACGCCTGTTTGGCCTTGAGGTAACACCGCCCCAGTTCCATCCAGTCAGAAAGCGCGAACGAGAGGCGGACGCCGCTCTGCCCCTGGTCATATTCCAGCGCGTGGTTGTGATACCAGAGGTGGCGTTGCAGCGCTTCCTCGTAACGACCCTTTTCCATCGCCTCTTTCGCCTCGCCGAGAATCTTTTGCAGATCAGGCTTCTCGCCCAGCGCGAGCGTGGGCGACCAGGTTTCTGCCGAAGCTGACTGTGCATTCGCCGTGGTACCGGTTTTTGGTTGCACCAGCTTGTAGCGAAGCTTCACGCCGCGCGGTGTGTTAGTGAAGCCGGTGATTTGCAGAACGCCCACGCCGCCGCTGCTGGTCTTGAATGCGAACGTCATGGGTGGTTGCGTTTCCTTGAGCGGGGGATAGACCTTCATCACGCCCTTCGTGACGACCTGCAATGGTGTCAAGTCGCCGGCGAGCACCCGGACCAGTTCCTCTACGCTGATCGCGCCCCACTTGTCGTTTCCCACACGGGCCAGCTTCAATTCGGCATCGGTAGTCGTCATCAAACCCCACACGCCTCCCGGCCCATGATCCACAAACAAATCCACCCCGTTCTCCTTGACCCACTGCGCCAAACCTTCTTCCGACCATTGGTCCATGTCCTTGGGCTGTTTGAACACCGTGCCGGTGTCGAGATCGAGCGCCTCCTGTCCGTCCCGGTTGTTGAACTCGGTCAACGTGACTTCGTGCTCCGGGCCGAAGGCAGGGAGTCTGGTTGCACCGGTGGAGTCACTGATGGACGCAGGCGTCCCCTTTGAGCCAAGCGGGTGAACGCCGATGAAGCTGGCGTATTCAAAGCCGTAGCTGTTCGCCAAGGCCATGCATTTCCCAAACCATTCGTTTTGTTCCTGCACGGTGATCTGATCCGAGGTCACCGCGAATTCCAACACCGTGCTCGCCCGGTCAGTCACCTTCGCCAGCAGCGCGTCAACGTCTTCCCAGGTCGTCGGCTGGCCCTCGAAAGTCATCGCGGCTTTGTCCACAACCAAGCGGACGAATTTGCGCTGGGAGTCCTCCGGTTTCCGGCTTCCGCTGGAAGCAGCCTCAGTCTGCACCAGCTTGTAGCGAAGTTTCACCCCTGACTGGTGATCACTCCAACCGAGCGCTTGCAGCAGGCCCACGCCGCCTTCGCGAGTTTTGAACACATACGTGCGCACACCGTCCTTGCTGGGTTCCATTTTCACCACCGGGCGTTCGTTGGTGGCTGAAGCAGACAGGATCGCTTCATACGACATTCGGCTGGCATTGGGAGAGTCCCAATCCTTTTCTGGCAGCGGGGCCAACGCCATGCCGAGAACGAGCAGGTCGGAACCCTCCAGGTAAGCATCCACCCCTTTCAACTCTGCCAAGCGAATGTTCTCCACCATCATCAGGCCCAGGTTGATGTTAGTGCTGGAAGTGGAAGGAAACGCCAGCAGGCTGCCATCGTCCAAATTGATCGCGTCTGTCACAATCCGCTCTATCACCGGGCCCCACGTTCTTTCGTCACGATCCGGCAGGGGCTTCATCTCGGCCGACGTATCCACGGTGAAGCTCACGTGTCCCAATCCGCCCTTTCCTTTGACGGACCACAGGCCATTGCCGGTGCGCCGGATGTCGAGGCCGCCCACGACGTCCTCAAACAGGTTTTGGGCAACCTCCTTGCGCAGACCGTCGAACTGGCACTCGGCACGGTCGAGAAACGGCGAGACAGTGACAAATACCGAACGGAAACTGATGTGGGCCTCGCGCAGACGCCGCTCGATCTCCCGCGTCAGCCGCTGTTCGACGGCGGCGACCAGTTTGGGATCATAGACATGAACAGGTGCGAGTTCGCCTGAAGGAGTAAGTTTCCCCGGAACAGGTGTGCCTTGGCGCGAAAGAGATGGCAGAGTGAAGGACAGGAGAATCGTTCCCACCGGAATGGCGAGAATCAGCATCACGGCGGCAGCGATGGCAGCGGCGATTTTCCAGCCGCCACTGCTGGAGTGGACAGGCGCGGCGATTGGCGTCGCGGCATTCGGACTATTGGCGTTGGCCAAGGGCCGATTCACCGCGCGCCAGACGCGGCGCACCACAAGGAAGTCCACCAACAGCAGCACCGCCACAATGCTCGCCAGCACAGCGAGCGCAACTCCTGTTCGGTAATAGCCAAGGCCAACCTGGAAGGCATCCATACGAAGATTACGCACACCAGGCACGGCAAAAAAGATCAGAAAGGCCAACAGCGCATTCAGGATGAGCAGCGGAAACAGCAATCCGTCGAACACCGCCAGCCCCAACCCGTAAAGTTTTCCCGCCGAGCGGCGGATTTGCGAAATGGCAATCCACCCGAGCGTAGTTCCAGCCAGAGCGCAGATTGCAC
>CAYIOH010000533.1:0-3188 GCA_964364975.1 uncultured Bifidobacteriaceae bacterium | reverse complement strand
GCGCCGCCAGTTCCACCGAATAACACTGGTAATTGGTATCAGACTGCTTTTCCGAACGCCGCGTGCTCACCGCTAATTTCCGCTAGTCGGCGCTGGTGTCCGAAGGGGTTATTTCCATTGGCGTTTATCAGCGCCAATGGGCGGCTTAATCCAACTCAGCCGCCCGCGACAATCTTCACAATCTCCAGCCGGTCGCCCGCGTGAAGCTGGCGTTGGGAAAATTCCGATGGCGCAACCGCCGCGCCGTTGTGCTCCACCACCACGCTACGCGGCAACAACCCTTGCACCACGAGAAAAGCCTCAATCGTGCATGGTAGTTTGGCTTCGGTCGGTCGGCCGTTGGCGATGACACTTTCGTTTTTCACTCACACCAGCGTAATCAAACTCACCTCCGGCGGGCAATTGAAACGCACGCCGTACAGATTGCCGACTCCGCGCGTAACGTGGACCCAGCGTCCTTCCCATTCGTGCAACCCTTCCAGGAACCGCTTGTCCCGCACCGACGACACCGGGGCTCCGATAAACGGCAGCTTCACCTGGCCGCCGTGCGTGTGACCGCTCAAAAGCAAATCCCACGCATAAGCCTTCATGTAGTCCTTCGTGTTCGGATTGTGCGAAAGGACGATGGTCGCATCGGCGCTTGGGGCAGAAGTCGCAAACGCGATCATGGGTTGCATCTCCCCGGCCCAAACATCGCCCAGACCGACCAACCTGAAAGCGCGATCACCCAACCGCACTGTGCGGGCCGAGTTGTGCAGAAGCGTCGCGCCTGCCTTCGACAGCACTTCGCGCACGCGGTTTGTGTCCGCATGGCCGCGCCGCCGTGCGGCCCAGATGCCGCCGTCGTGATTTCCCAGGCACGCAAACGTGGGCGCGCTGGCCGCCAGCGGCTTGAGCACTTCCGCATAGCCGTCGAGTGCCGCGTAGCCGCGCGTGATGAAATCTCCCGTCAAACAAATCAAGTCCGGCTGCAAACTCAATCCTAACCGGATCGCCTCACTAATGAAACCCAGGCTCACCACGTGCGAAAGGTGCAGATCGGAAAGATGCAGGATTTTCAGCGGTGGGCTGTCGCCCTTTAGACCAAGCCTGACCGTGTGCCGGCCAATGGTCAACCAATACGGCTCGATCACGCGCACATAAAGCCCGCTCCCCGCCACGGCCAGACCCACCGTGGTCAAAAACTTCCGTCGCGTGAGATGTTTAGGCAAAAACTTCACCCCCATCTGACATCGCGACGGCTGGAATTGCACAAAAAATCACCGCGGTGGGAGATCATCATTATCTTCCGCCACACTGCGCGGCAAAAGCCTTTTCGCCACGAGAATTTCTTCCAGTGTGCAAGGCACATTGGCCGCGATGGGCTGACCGTTGGCGGTTATCTGACTCATGGTCTTAGTTCCGGAGACGGGTCTTGCAGATACTCGTTCTTTCGGCCATCGAAAACGTAGTCATCTTTATCTCCCCATCTCCCATTTTTCCCTGCTGATTTGATCACGATGTTCGTCTGTGCCAAAATTTCAATTTCATAGGGCGATCCCCAAGGGTCAAGTAGTTCACCGTCGGAGTTTGTTCTGGCCGTAGCAAGAAACACAATTTGGAGAGTATTTGATCCAAACAACGTTCGGAAAATTGCACGATTGTCACCGCTTGGAAGAACACTGCATGCTATTTCTAATTGGTTCAGCGCAGTGTTGATGTTTTTTACGTCCGTCTTTGTTTGCGAGAGTAGATACCCTCTGTCAGTCCTTTCGTTGCGAACGAGCGGTAAAAGCAGCACAATGAGACTTGCAATTACGGCTGATGCGACTGTGTAGAAGATGAAACGTTTATTGAACATGGATTCATGCAGTTAGTGACGCGTCCCAATCCTTCCACACCGGTTCGTAGCCGAGGCGTTGAATCAACTTCGCCACTTCGTCGGCGGAGCGTTCGTCGGCAATGTTGAATTGGCCGGTGGCATTCGTCGCGTGACCGTTCGTGGCCCACTCGCTTGAGCCGGTTTCCACGATGCGACCGCGCACGGTTTGGTGAATGTGTTCCTTCCCCGCGCCGGTGTAACCACCCGGTTCGGTGTGGCTGCCCGCGCTCACGAGCGTGATGCCCAGCGGGAAAAGTCCGTCGCGCAGCTTCGCCGGTTCGCGCGTCGAGAGCACGAGGCCCACGTCCGGGAACATGAGCCGGAACGCGCACACCAGTTGCACCAGTTCGCGGTCGGTCATGTGCGTGAGCGGTTGGAACTCGCCCGCGCTCGGACGCAATCGCGGCAGCGAGATGGTGAGGTAGGCCTTCCAGCAATTCCGCAACAGGTAATCCGCGTGCGCCGCCACCGCCAGCGCTTCCAAGCGCCAGTCGGCCAATCCCAAGAGCGCGCCGATGCCGATCCGCCGAAATCCAGCCGCATACGCGCGTTCGGGAGTTTCGAGCCGCCAGTCAAAATTCCGTTTTGGCCCGGCGGTGTGCAAGTCGGCATACAGCGCGCGGTCGTAAGTTTCCTGGTAAACGACAAGGCCGTCCGCGCCCGCCGCGACGAGCGGTTGGTAGTCCACTGTTTCCATCGGCCCGACTTCGAGCGAGACGCTGGGAATTTCCGCGTGTAATGCCGCCACGCACTCGGCGAGATAGCCGTTGGAGACAAACTTCGGATGTTCGCCCGCCACCAGCAGAATACTTCGGAAGCCCTGCGCCGCCAGCGACCGCGCTTCACGCAACACTTCGTCCACGGAGAGCGTCACGCGCAGGATGGGATTGTCACGCGAGAAGCCGCAATATTTGCAGTTGTTGATGCACTCGTTGGAAAGGTAGAGCGGGGCGAAGAGGCGAATGACCTTGCCGAAACGCTGCCGGGTCAAAACCTGGGAGCGCCGACAAAGCGGCTCCAATAATTGGCTGGCGGCGGGAGAAATCAGGGATGCAAAATCGCTCAAGGAAAGAGGGGACTTTCCCAAGAGTTCGCGTGCCACGTCGGTCGTGGTGGACAGGCAGCGCTGGAACACGCCGTCCAGCGGGAGAGAATTGAACTCAGCAACGAAGCTCCTCATTCATCCTCCAATGCAACTCATGGTCTGCTCCGGCTCGACAAAGTCTGGCTCGTTGCGACGGCAGACCTGCTCCACTGTTTCCGTGGCTGAAAGCCGCAACTGCTGCAGCCGCCGATGTGATAGCGCCGGAACAGGGCCCGCTGCGCG
>CAYIOH010000532.1:0-3189 GCA_964364975.1 uncultured Bifidobacteriaceae bacterium | reverse complement strand
TTGCACCTTTACCGCGACTTGATTTTCCGCGTGAACCTCTCCGGTTGCACTGTGAATCGTCACCCGTTCGGCGCGTCCCTCCATCTGCGTCTGCGTCCATTGCGGTTCGCCGGTGAAGACAATTGCGGCGTCGGACTTGGTGTAAACGGCGCGGGCCGCGCGCAGGCTGCCGCCGCCCTGTTCCACCACCACGTTACCCTCGGCAGTGGCCGTTTCCTCCGGCGCATTGGTGGTGGCGGTTTGCACGGTGAGTTTGTCGCAGGAAAGCTGGTTCGTGACGTCCACCAAACGCACCGCGCCCTCGGCCACGAGCAGATTCGAACGCGAATGAAAATGATCCGCGAACAAATCCACCAGCGGAGCGTTGACGTCCGCCGTCGCCACGGGCGCATTGCTTCCGGATAGCAACATACCGCCGGCGCCGAGCGATTCACGCGGCAGTTTCATGGCGACATGGCCATCGGCGGCAAAATCTTTTTCGAGCCGATACACCACCGTCCGGTCGGCGCGGCCCGACTGCCGGCCCAGTTGCCAGGTGGCGTTGCCGATGAGTTCGGCCCGTTCATCCGCGCGGGTGTAAACCATGCGATCCGCCGTGGCGCGGCGACCCTCCGACTTGCCGATGATGACCGGCGATTGCCCGGCCTCGATGACCTCAAACGATCCGCCATCGGACGCGGCATAGACCGCGAGTTGGCCACAGGTAAATTCCATCTCTGGATCGTCGCCGCGAACCTCGTCATGAAAGACCGCACTGCGATTGGTCGCCTCAAAGGTGAACCAATGAGAAGTGATGACGAGCGGGGCGACGGCGGGGGGATTTGTGACCGCACGCTGAATGACAGAGCGGATCTGGTTGGAAATCGTCAGGCTTCCCTGGCCTTGTTCCCAGAGGAAACCTTCTCCCGCAACCGAAACCCGCCCATCGCCAGATTGCACCTGCAAGGGGCCGGGCGAACTCGCGACCCGCTTCGCCGAATCGTAAAGGCACTCGGGCGCTTCAATGACGATTTCGCGCTGGCCGTTTTCGCGGAAGGTTTCGAGCTTGAGTTTCCTGATGAGATAGCGCCCGCCTGATTGCTGTTGCGCTTCCACTCCGGTGATGAGCAACTTGACCTGGTTCTCGTGCGGCGGATCGAAATATTCGGTCGTGCTGAAATCGGTCGCGGTGCCGATGGACGGCTGTGCCTGCGCCCGCCCGGCGAGCCAGACGCACGCCAGCATGGAAGCAAGCGCTAACAAAACCACGGGAAGTTTGACCTTCGGATTTCTCATCGGCTCACACGGCAGATCCTGCGACCTTGCGCACGTCGCCGGGGCCACCGCTGCCCTTGAAAACGAAGAAGATGCCGAGCTTGCGGCACGTTTCCTGAAGCACTGCGGCGATGCGGAGGCAGAGTCGTTCATTTTCGATGACGCACGGGCCGGCGATGAGCGTGACCCGGTTGGTCGCGGTCAGCGATTTCCCAATGGTGGCGTCGTTGAGCACGCGGATTTTTTAACAGCCAACCGAGGGAAAGTAAATGCTCGAAGGTTCGGGCCATCGCCGCAGGCAACCTCCCCGCGCCGTGTTCCTCAAATCACCATCCCATGCGGAACCATGCCGTTCTTGGGAATGATGACCACGCCGTCGCGGATGTAGTAGAGCGGATGGTCAAGGTTCTCCGGCTTGCCGGCGGGCGAAATCACCACGTTGTCTCCCACGCGGGCGTTCTTATCAATGATGGCGTTCTCGATGCGGCAGCCCGCGCCGATGCCGATGCGAGGTTTGCCGGCGTGCTCGTGTTCGAAGATGGATTCCTGCATCTCATAATAGTCGCAGCCCAGCGCGACGACGCGATTCAACTGCGTGCCCGCGCCGACGATGGTGCGCAAGCCGATGATGCTGTTCGTGATTTTCGACGGGTTGATGATGCAGCCGTCGGCCACCAGCGCGTGGTCAATGTGCGCTCCGTTGATTTTCGACCCGGGCAAGAAACGTGGCCGGCTGAAAATCGGCGCGCTCATGTCGAAGAAGTTGAACCGCGGCAGCTCGGACACGAGATCGAGGTTCGCCTCAAAGAACGAACGGATCGTCCCGATGTCCTTCCAGTAGCCCTGAAAAACATACGAGCAGACGCGGTGCGTCTGGATGGCGCGCGGGATGATGTGCTTGCCGAAATCGGTGAGCGTGTTGTCCAATATCGCGCGCACCATGTCACGTTTGAACGCGTAGATGCCCATCGAGGCGAGGAACACCTCGCCCCCGCCCTCGATTCCAAGTTTCGGTTGCCACTCCGGCGATAGCCGCAGGGAATCTAGCGTCACGACGTCCTTTGGCTTCTCGACGAAGTGCGTGATGCGCCGATCCTCGTTGATTTGCATGATGCCGAGCGACTGCGCTTCCGTGCGTCCGACGGGAATCGTGGCGATGGTCACATCCGCGTCGGTCTCGGTGTGTTGCGCGATGATGGCGCGGTAATCCATGCGGTACAACTGGTCACCGCTCAAGATCAGCAGGTAATCAAATTCGTGATTGAGGAAGTGGACCAGATTTTTTCGCACGGCGTCGGCCGTGCCTTCGTACCACGTCGCATCGGTGAGCGTTTGTTGCGCAGCGAGGATTTCGACGAGGCCGCCGGAAAATTGGTCGAATTTGTACGACTGCGAGATGTGGCGGTGCAGCGAGGTGGAGTTGAACTGCGTCAAAATGTAGATCCGGCGGAAACCGGAGTTGATGCAATTGGAAATCGGCACGTCCACCAGCCGGTATTTGCCCGCCAACGGCACGGCGGGTTTCGCGCGGTCCTTCGTCAGCGGGAACAATCGCGCGCCTTGCCCGCCGCCCATGATGACACATAGGACGTTGCTCGTTTTGATGGATTGGCGGCTCGTGTGCGATGTCATAGGAAACGCTCGGTTGCGACGCTGGCCTCGTTATACCGCGTCCGCCGAAGCCGGGCAAGCGACTTCGCGCCGGGCAGCGAGACTCGATCCGGGCAAACCTCAACCGCGGGACGCACCCGCACCAGGGAATAGGTTTTTGTCCAAACCCGGTTCGGGTAGGGCGTGTGACTCCGCGCGCCATTCCCTGATTTTGCACCTGCCGGCGCGCACGGAGTGTGCCCTGCCTGCCGACCGCATTTGAAGGTTGGAATTTTTTCGTGTGTTTCGTGTGTTTCGTGGTTAAACACTCCCCATGGCACAACA
>CAYIOH010000531.1:0-3197 GCA_964364975.1 uncultured Bifidobacteriaceae bacterium | reverse complement strand
AACCTTTGCCAACCCTTCGTGCGAATGGTCGCTGGTTTTCAACCCGAGACATTTTCCAACCTCCGACGATTCCTTTTCGTTCAGGCCCAGGATCACGTCGAAATGCCTTTGGAAGGCCATGATGAGTTCCAGCGCTTTCGAAATGTCCGTTGGCGTGCGCTTTTCCGGGTCGGCAAGGTCAAAGAACAGCGTGCGCCGCGGGCCGTTCAGTTTCGGGCAGACCTCCTTGAGCGTGGCCGACCAGATTTCGTTCATGCACGGCAGCATCGTCCAGTTGACGAAACCAACGAAATCCGCCCCGGTCACCTGCGCGGAGAATTTGTCTCCGCCGAAACGAGCCTGAATATTGGCCCAATTGACCTGCTTCAACGATTGGTGTTTGCCGAGCATCACCTTGCCGTCCTCAAACTCGACCGCGTCCGTGTAACCCGGCTCGGCGATGGAATGGACTTCCGCGCGCTTCGCGAATTCGGCAAAGACGGGATGCAGATTCGGAAAACCGAGATTGCCGAGGTAGGCGACCTTGAACCCGAAGCTCGCCATCGCGTTGGCCATGATCGGGCCGTTGCCGCCCAGCTTCGTGCGCTGGCTGACCAATTCAATGTTGGTGCTCTTGCCGGCGGCGGCGCGAATGCGCTCGCCCCATTGCGCCATCATGGGCAGGCGCGTGTATTCTTCCGCGCTCTCGCGCTTGTCCACCACGTGGAGAATTTCGTCCACAAAACCGTCCCGCCCTATGAAAGCCTTCATCCGGCTCACCCGGCCGGCGGCGGTTTGGAGTTGGGTGGCGCAACGTTCGCGCATTTCAGGAGTGTTCATGTCGGCGTGACGTCCGGTTGCCGGAACGATTCGTCGCCGACGCCGATGATCTGGAGAATGCGTTCAAGTTCTTGATCGCTGTAAAACGAGATTTCCACCGCGCCTTTGCCCTTGTCATAACGCAACTGGACTTTCGTTCCCAGCCGCTCGCGCAGGCGATTTTCCAGGTCCGCCACGTGCGCGTCCGCCGGCAACGGAACCATCAGGCCGGATTTGCCAGACGCGCGGCCGGCGCCCCGCGAATGCAGCCGCGCGATCAGTCCTTCGGTCTGGCGAACATTCAGTCCTTCTTTGATGACACGCTCGGCGGCGAGTTTCTGTTCCTTCTCCGCCGTCAGACCCAGGATGACCTTGGCGTGGCCGACGGAAAGGCGGCCTTCGCGAATGAAATTTTGGACTACAGCCGGCAGCTTGAGCAGCCGCAGCGCGTTGGCTACAACGGCACGGCTCTTGCCAACTTTCGTAGCGACTTCGTCCTGCGTGAGTTGAAACTGGCTGACGAGCTGTGAATACCCCTGCGCCTCTTCAATCGGGTTGAGGTTTTCGCGTTGGAGGTTTTCGATGAGCGCCATCTCCAGCACGGCCCGATCGTCGGCCTGGCGGACAATCACCGGCACCTCGGCAAGCCCGATCAATTGCGCCGCGCGCCAGCGCCGTTCGCCCGCGATCAATTCCAGATGCCCGGACCGCTCGCGCACGATCAGTGGCTGCACGATGCCCTGTTCGCGGATGGAATCGGCCAGCTCCCGGAGCGATTCAGCGGGGAAATCCTTGCGCGGCTGAAGCGGACACGGACGAATCCGATCCAGCGCCACGCGTTGCACGCGGTCGCGCGGGTCCACCACCGGCGTGGGTTCCGGCGTGGTGGCCGGTGCGGCCGGTGCGAGGGCATGGAGGAGTAGAGCGGGCGCGGGTTTAGTGAGAACCGGCGCGCCGCCCAACAGAGCGCCCAGACCACGACCCAAAGCAGGCTTTGCCATGCGGCGAGATTGTCGCAGGGCAGGGGAGTTGTCAATTTTTCACTCCTGCTGGGAAAAATCCCTCCGCTTGAATTCGGCATGGAGGGGCTTGCGAAGTATAGCTGCCCCACCGTTCTTCCAACGGCCATGGAATGGGCCCTTGTGACCAGCTTCCGACCCGCACCTTGCCTCGTACCTTGCAAACGAGAAAACCGCCGCGCTCCACGACGGGCTGTTTGTAGGGACCGTAGCGCAACTTAGTCTTGTCGAGTATCTTGCGAGCCTGCGGCGGGCAGAGGACTGCCCGCCTTACCTTTCACCGATTTCTTCGCCATGCGCGGCAGGCTAGGGAAACAGTTGCGCGCGGTCAACGGAGCTTTCATCGCGCAAGAAAAGCGGCTTCCGTTTCCGAAGGCGGCGTTGACACACGCCACCTTCTCACGTCAAATCTCTGCGCCCGTCATGAACGACTCGATTCGCGAATTCGTCGAGCACCTCCCCATCGTGGACGTGCATGAGCATCATTTGCCGGAGATCGTCCTTCAGCGCGAGGTCAACCTGCTTCAACTGTTCCAGCAGAGCTACGCCGGCTGGACGCAGGCCCGGCCATATTGCCTGCCTTCCGAGTCGCGCGATGCCGACCCCATGCTCGCGGCGGCTGGCCCGACGACGTGGGAAGCGCTCGCGCCGTTTCTGGATCACAGTGGCTCGAACGCTTTCGTCCGGAATCTCGTTCACGCCGTCGTCGAACTGCACGGCGGCGGCGAACTTGGGATCACGCGCGACAACTGGCAGGCGCTTGACGCCGCCGTGCGCGCGGCCCACCGCCGGCCCGAGTGGCGGCAGGAAATCCTGAAGCGCGCGGGCATCACGACGGTCATCACCGACGCGTACAACGATCCGTTGCTCGATGCCCAGCCCGCGCTTGGGGCGAACTACCGTTCCGTGATGCGCACCAACTCGCTCGCGCTCGGCTGGCATCCAGACTCGCGTGATCACAATGGCAGCAGCGCACACGAATTGTTGAAGCGCGTTGGCCTGGCGGCAGGATCGTTCGATGAGTATCTCACCGGTCTGGAAAAACTCGTGGACGGCATGGCGGCGCGCGGGCAGGTCGCGCTCAAGAACGCGCTGGCCTACGACCGCGATGTGAACTTCGACGAACCAGACGAACGGCTGGCCCGCGCGGCATGGGGCAAGGCCGCGTCGCCACCGGCCGAGCGGAAGGCGTTCGGTGATTTCATCGTGGATCATTTGTGCCGACTGGCGGCGGCGCGCGATCTGCCGGTGCAGATGCATCTCGGCACGGGGATTATTCGCGGTTCGCACCCGCTTGGCGTCGCCGGGTTGATCGAACGGCATCCGCGCACCCGCTTCCTGCTGATGCACCTTGCGTATCCGTGGAGCCGCGACCTGCTC
>CAYIOH010000530.1:0-3197 GCA_964364975.1 uncultured Bifidobacteriaceae bacterium | reverse complement strand
AACTCACCGAAGGCCCGATGGATCCGCATGAAATCCTCGACATCTGCGGCCCGCAGGAATTGCAGGAGCACCTCGTCAGCGAAGTACAGGAAGTTTATCGCCTGCAAGGCGTAACGATCAACGACAAGCACATTGAAATCATCGTCCGCCAGATGCTGCGCAAGGTGCGCATCACCGAACCCGGCGACACCGCGTTCCTGTGGGGCGAGCAGGTGGACAAGCTGGAATTCGAGGGCGAAAACGAGCGTGTGGACAAAAAGGGCGGCAAGGCGGCGGAAGCGTCGCCGGTGTTACTTGGTATCACCAAGGCTTCGTTGGAAACCGAAAGTTTCCTCAGCGCGGCGTCCTTCCAAGACACGACCCGCGTGCTCACCGAGGCGGCCACGCGGTCGCGCGTGGACTACCTGCGCGGCTTCAAGGAAAACGTGATCATGGGTCACATTATTCCTGCGGGCACTGGCTTCGACCATCACCGCAAGGTGCATCTCAAGCCACTCGTCGATATTCCGGAGGAAGAACCGGAGCCAGAACCGGCCGTGGCGGAAAATCCGCTGGCGATTTAAGCGAAACTAAAAAGTCTTTTTGTCACGGAGCATCCGATGCAATGGATGCTCCTTTTCATTTCAAATGGTGACAAGAAAGCTACGTTCTGCCGTCACTGCGAAACTTGATCTGCCGCGCGTGCCACAACGACGGAACATTGGCATACCACTTGGGCAGCAGCGCGGTGATGGCGATTTCCTCCAGCAACGACAAGACGGCCAGGGGGGCGAGAACACGAAACGGCCAACCCGGTCCGCCGAGGAAGAATGTCAGCACAACGGCGACAACCAGGATCGCCAACGCTTTCGAACTCCAGGTGTGATAGCTCGTCAGCCGGCGATATTTCAAAAAGCCAAACACGATGGCCGCAAGGTAGAAAAAAACAGTGGTGATGAGGAAGGGAGCTTCGGCGCGCAGTACGTCGGGCCGCAGCCACCATCCACAAAATGGCAGCGCGAGGTAGGTGGCGAAGTCCGCCCAGCTATCGAGCGTCGCACCAAGTTTGGACGCTGCGTTGAATCGGCGCGCAAGAAATCCATCCACGCCATCCGTGAGCAGCGACGCGATCAGGCAATATAGAAAAGGCCGTGAATATCCATTCCAAGCCATCACCAAAAGCAGGGGAACAAACAACAGTCGAATGAAACTCAGCAGGTTCGGCAGTGTGGCCATGCCGATATTGTGCGAATTGCGACCGCATGGTCAACGTTTCAAGATTTCACGGCGCTGCTTTGGCCAGCGCGTCCAGTATGACCCCACTGTAATGCGCCGGGCTGGGCGACAATGGTTCGGGCAAAACCAGCGGCGGCTGGTTGGGGTCTCGCGGATAAACCAGCACCAACGGAACGCCCGCTCGTCCAAAGCGCGCCAGCTCGTCTCCGATTTCGGGCGGCTCCAGCGTGTAATCGGCCACGAGCGCCACAGCTTCAAGTTGTTTGAGTTTTTCCACCACGCCTTTGCGTTCGAGCGCCGGCTTGACGGTGATGTTGCAGGTCAAACACCACTTGGCGGTGAAATCCACAATCACAGGCCGACCCTCAGCCCGGGCTTTGTTCACGGCCTCCACGCTCCAACGTTGCCACGGGTAGCCGTCGGGTGCGTGTAGCAGAGCGCTGTTGGCGGCAGCCTTCATCGGTGTGCGCCATTGTAGTTGTCCCTCCAATGTCCAGAGGTAACCTATGCCAAGCAGGAGCAACAGGACCACTCCGGCTAGCCAGCGGTGTGTGCTACCGCGTTGCCAGAACGCGCCAAACACCCACGCCGCTGCCCCGACGAAGACCAGAAAGATGCCCATCCACCAGGATCGCTCGCCGTAAAAGGTCATCGTGAGACTGAAGAGCCACACAGCCGTGGCAAGCATGGGAAAACCCATGGCGATTTTGAATTTCTCCATCCACGCGCCAGGCTTGGGCAGAAACTTCAGCCACGCCGGATGCCAGCTCAGCACCAAGTACGGCGCAGCCAATCCCGCGCCGATGGTCAGAAACATCAAAACGATGATCGCCGCCGGTTGAACAAAGGCGAACCCCAGCGCCGCTCCAAGAAATGGTGCGGTGCATGGCGTCGCTAGTACCGTCGCCAGCACGCCGTTGAAAAATGCGCCCGCTGCGCCGTGTTGCGACACGAGGTCGCCCGCCGCACCCATCACGCGCCGGCTCAATGTCACTTCAAACACGCCAAACAGATTCAGGGCTACGAGCATGACGAGCACGGTCAAACCGACGATGAATTGCGGATTGCCGAACTGCATCCCCCAACCTGCCCGCTGGCCGGCGGCTTTCACCGCGATGACGAGCGCCGCGAGCGCAAGGAACGACACGCACACGCCGGTGGCGTAAAGCAAACCGAGCTTGCGCACGCGGCCCGGCGCTTCTCTCGCCTGGCCGACGAAACCGAGGATTTTTAGCGCGATGACCGGCAACACACACGGCATGATGTTCAAAATCAACCCGCCGATGAAGGCATAGAGCAGCATTTGCCAGAGCGACCGCGACGATGAATCACTTGTGCCGGGTGTTTGCATCGCAGCAGCGGCTGTCCCGGACGATTCTTCAACCGGCAGCTTCACCTCGAATCCCTGGGTGTCGCCACCGGCCTCCGCGATGAGCACGCCGCTGATTTCCTTGGGCCAATCGCCCTCCAACTTTTTCACGAGCTTACGCAAACGAATCTTTCCCGGCGCTTCGGTGGCGTTTTTAGTTGCGGCCTGGACTTCAAAGTTGTCGCTGGCGTAAGGGAAGAAATCCACTTCGTTGACTTTGTTTGGCCCGAGCCATTCGAGAATCAATGAGCGCTCGTCACCGCTGGCGGGCGTTTCCCACGCCGCGCGAGCGTCCAATCCCTCCGCCGATTGCGGTAATTTCTTGTTCCATGTTTCAATCCGCGAAGCGTTGGTTGAAGCCTGCGTCACGTCGCCTATTTCGAGCTTGGCCGTGACATTGGTGCTGCCGGGCAGACATTGAGTTTTACATTCGAGCCACGAGACTTTGGCCTTCAGGTCGAGCGGGCCGGGTTTCAAATCAGGCGCGAGCGTGAGCGGCACGAGCAGGACGACTTCATCATGGTGAACGTAGGTCGTGAGGTCTTCAGCGAGGAGTTTCTCCGGCCGCGGCCATTGGATTTCGCCGGCGGTGATGCCGGGTGGGAGTTGCCAT
>CAYIOH010000529.1:0-3221 GCA_964364975.1 uncultured Bifidobacteriaceae bacterium | reverse complement strand
GGCAAAGAATCGTCCTCGAAGGGCCGATGGACGGCATCCGCCTCCAGTATCCTTTGGGGCAGCTGCCATGGGGGCAGACCACTCTGTCCGCAGGCTATATGGCTGTCGCTGGCGGTTGGGGCAGCTATACCAACTTCAACGCCACCGGTGGGCGGCTGGGCGGCAACCGCCAAGAGTTATTCGGCGCCTCCAACAAGCTGGACGCGTACTACGCGGACATGGATATCCGTCTTTCCAAATCGTTGCGGTTAAAGCCCTATCTGCTTAAGGTGATCGACAGCGGCGGCGCAGGCGATGCCGATCTGAATCTGGACAAGGATTTTAACGCCGTCACTACATCGCGGGACGGCAGTTTTCGACCGTTGTGGACGGGTATTTCGGCCTCGGCAGAGCTTACGCCCTGGAAATTCGACGCGGAGGCTGTGCTGCTCACCGGCGATTACACGACGGGTCGCAAGTTGAGCGCGAATGCGCTGCTGCTCAAAGCCACGCGCGACTTTGGCAAGGTCGGATCCCTGAAAAATCTCTCCACCGGGCTTGAATTCGGTCGTGGATCGGGCAACGGAACGGACAATTCCACCACTGGGACAATGAACAATTTCAATGCGCTTTTCATGTGCCGGGAACGCAATAAGTTCGGAAACATTTTCAGCGAAGACATCCGTGCCGGATATTACTTCTGGGACAGCAATCTCTCCAACATCACTTATGCGCGCCTGGAAACCACACTGGAGCCGGTCAAAAGCCTGAAGCTGACGCCTTCCATCATGAGAGCATGGACGACGAAAGAAGTGTTTGAGGGCCGCGGGCCTGTATTCGACTGGAGCCGTGGCGCAGCCACCTCGACCAGGACGACAAGGGATGTGGGATGGGAGATCGACCTCGCCGCGACTTATCCGCTGTACCGGAATGTTGAAGGTTTCATTAACCTCGGCTACTTCCGGCCGGGCGCGGTCTATGCCCGGCCCGACGGCAGTAATCCAAAATCCGCATGGGAGTTCGTTGTCGGCGGCGAGGTCAAATTCTGACCATGAAATGGATAGTGTGCGTAGTGTCAGTGCTTCTGCTGGCCGGGTGCGCAACGACGGGGCCTTCTCCGCCCCGCCAACCGGATCCGTCATGGTATAGTTTGGAGCAGTTGTCTCTGTTGTCGCGGTATCGGTCGTTGGCTACGACGCAGCAAGATGGTTCTTTTGTAAGCATCCTGGTTACGCACGAGAACCCCGGGCTGCCGCCGATGATTATTTCATTGCGAGCCGAGACGGAGGGATTGATGCCGCCCCTGCGGTATCATTGGAGCCTCGGCAATGGCACGGAATGGGACGGCGTGGAACCGCCAACGCAGAGTTACGCCCCCGGCCACTATAATGTCGTTCTCACCGTGACCGATACCAGCGGGCAGGTCAAGAAAGCGAGTGTGGCGATAGATTCGAAATCCCACGGCTGTGGATTTTGAAACCGGTTTCACCAAATGAAGGGATGAAAGGACTATGAATTATTTCATGGCTGTTGTTCTTCTGGTGTTCAGCGGCTTGGTCTGGGCCGAGGATGCGTCGAATGTGCGGCTCACCCAAAGCGATGGCAACATCGAAATCCGCAAAAGCGGCGCCAAGGACTGGAAGCCAGCCAGGGAAGGCGCTGTCCTCGAACGTGGCGACCGGATCGCGGCCCATGACAAGTCGGCTGCGTTGCTGCTCTGGTCCAATGGCAGCATGGCAAAGCTCTATCCGAACACCGAAATTGAACTGGCGGGCGTCTCCTTCGATCTCGAAAAGAAGCTGGAACAGAGCATCGTCGATCTGGTCAAGGGGCGGGTATTCGTCAAGGCGCAGGTGCCCGAGCATCTGTTCGCTGATTTCCGTATTCGCATGGGGGTGATGGGTGTGCGTACACAGGGTGCGGAGTTCGCCCTGGTTTATGATCCGGACAAGAAGAGTTATACGGCCTGGACAGTAATCGGCCGTCTGGTCGCTGAGGTCGCCGCCGATATCTTGCGTATTGATGAAGGCTCGCAAATCACAATCCAGGCTGGAGTCAAGCCGGGCGGCATCATGGCCATGGATGACAAAATCAAGCAGTCGCTGACGAAGGTGTCGAAAGATATCGGTGGCAGTCTACTGATTGACGACATCGGGGCGGGCGCGGGCGGCAAGTTCGCCCTGAAGATTGGTGGCGTTACAAGCCGGCGTGGCAATGCACCCTACAAGGTGAGCTTGAAAGCCCTGAACAAGGGCGGCAGCGGCAAGCTGAAATCTGTCTTGTGGGAATTCGGCGACGGTGAATCGGCGAAAACGAAAGAGGTAGAGCACACCTTTACTCAGGGTCTGTATGTGGTGATCCTGCGAGCGGAGGACGAAAACGGCGAGAAGGCATCGGCCCAGACCGCAATCTCGGTGGAAGCGGATTGCGGTTGTTGATGGAAGGAACGTTGACGTGCGTGGTAGGCATACTTGATTGAAACAAAGGAGAAATCAAATGATACGATTTGTGAGATATTTTCTGGGCACTGTAATATTGCTTGGTGCAGTGTCGGCGATGGCCGCCAAGGGGGAGTATGGCGGCGTCAAGACATGCACGAAATGTCACGACTCACACGGCGAATCCTGGGCCGCCACGGCACACGCAAAGTCATTCGAGTCCCTTCAGTCCGGCACGAAGAAGGAAGCCAAAACCAAGGCCAAGCTCGACCCGTCCAAGGACTATACCAAGGACAAGGACTGTCTGGGTTGCCACACCACAGGCTTTGGCCGGCCCGGAGGTTACGAGATCGGGCAGCCGCCAACAGGCAGCAAACAATTGGGGGCAATCGGCTGCGAGTCCTGCCATGGCCCCGGCAGCGGATATCGCGACCAGCACAGCAAAGCGGAGAAACGTTTGAAGAGCGCTTCAGAGCATACGCCGCGTAAAGTTCTCGTTGACGCCGGCCAGAACTTCGACTACGAAAAGGCCTGCGCCGCCTGCCATCTGAATTACCAGGGTTCGCCGTTCAAAGGTGCCAAGGCGCCCTATACGCCCTTCACGCCCAAAGTGGACGCCAAGTATCACTTCGAATTTGACAAGGCGGTACGCAGCAAGGATCTGCATGAGCACTACAAGCTGAAGGGGGTCTTTAATGGAGACCCGGTGCCGGCAGTGCGCGCCGAGTTCCAGAAGGCCGCGAAAGAACTTCCGGAATAAACCGCCGGGACTGATGGCCCACCCTTTAAGAGGTGGAGCGTAAC
>CAYIOH010000528.1:0-3222 GCA_964364975.1 uncultured Bifidobacteriaceae bacterium | reverse complement strand
GAATCAGTTGCGGCAGCAGGCCGTTGGTCGGATACAGCATGATCGCCGGGCGGTTTTGCCGGTGGAACAGGCGGCTGATTTCGACTAGATCCTTTCTCAAAAAGATTTCGCCGCCGGAAAAGGCGAGCCAGAGCAAGCTCCCAAGCGAGCGGGAGACCTTCCCGATCTCCTCCAGCGACAGTTCGGCGGCGTCGGGTTCCCTCATGTCGGCGCTTTGCAGATAAAAGCAGAAGGGGCAGCGGGCATTGCACTTGCGCGTAACAAAAAAGGTGAGGTGGATCGGCCGGCGCTTCCACACAATCGCATCCATATGCCGCAGCCACGAAACCATCAACGATTCTCCTGTGGGCGGAGCGGGCTCGAAAAGATATGTCGCAGCATTCCGGCGATCGCGCCGGCGCCCACTGCCAGGGGATAGAGCAACAGATAATACAGCGTGGCCATGAGCGCGAAGCCCAAGCCTTCGGCGCGGTGAAAAGCCAGGAGCAATCCGCGGTTCACGAACAGATTGAAGGCGAGCGCCAGAGCGATGAGCGCGAGCAGGATTATCTTCCCCGTCAGAATGAAACCAGACAGCAGGCCGGAGGTTGCGGCGAAAACGAGCACGTTGAGTTTGAGGCCCACTGAGGCGGTACCGGAATCCGCCAGCAGATCGCGGTTACTGATGGCGTAGCCGGTCCAGTAGAGGGACTTGGTAAATGCATTGCGCAGAGAGCGCATCAGGGAATGGTTGAAAATATGCTGCACCTGGATGGCAGGGTTCATTACCAGGCGGCAACCGGCGCGGCGCAAACGGTGGCTGAACTCCACGTCTTCCAGTATCGGCCGCACGTCGTCGGCGAAACCGCCGTTGCCGCGGAAAACGGCTGCGTCGACGGCGAGCGCATGCGTGGTAATGTAATCGGCCGCGGGTGCGTGCTTGGTTTCAAAGTAATTGATGAAAATCGACTGGAAGCGGCTGAAGAAGCGCCGGTCGTGCGGCGCCGGCGTATACGTGCCGCCAACAATCGCATTCGACCCTTCGAGCTCCAGCGCTCTGGCCGCCAGCGCCAGGGTATCGGGCTGCAACAGGCAGTCAGCGTCGGTGAAGAACAGAATCCGACCACGGCCGCGGCTTGCTCCCGCGTTTCTAGCCTGGGCCGCTCCCCCATGTTGCAGAAGCCGTACGAGTTTGCACGGATAGTGTTCGATTACTTCGATCGAATGATCTTCGGAACAGTCGTCGACTACGATGATTTCGAAATTGGCGCAACGCGACGCGTGTGCCGCCGCAAGGCAGGTTCCGATCGTGTCTGCACCGTTGCGATTTGGGATGATGACCGAAATCAGGTTGTTCATGCCCACATGCTAACCACTATTTGCTGCGCCTGCAGATTGGCGTGTCCGCCGTCACGCCTGAAAAGAATATCGCCTGGCACGACAATGGCGGCCATTTTATGAATAAATAAAATCAATCGGCTCATATCCTCCGCTATGGTTGACTAAAAACCACAACAAGCACAAGGTTATATTGCAGGTTATTGGCCGGGGATGGTGGCGCGAAGTCAAAACGGGCAGAGGAATTTGGTGGCGCTTGGGAGAGATCGTCTGGCGTGCAGCGCGCGAGATGTTTCACGCGCCAAAAGACGGGGCAGCGCCGACCCGTCGCACGGCGATTAACAACATCCATGAAGGAGACTAGGAGATGAGACTCGAACAGATGGCAGACGCGGAGCTAACGCGCAGAGAACTTCTTTTCGGAGCGGGAAAATGCGCTCTCGGCGCGGCGGGAGTCACTGCCCTCGCGTCCGTCGTACCGGGGATGGTATCCGAGGCGCATGCGCTGGGCGGAACGACGGAGAAGTGGCCGTGGCCGTATCAGAAGCTGGACCCGGCAGCGACGGCGGAGCTCGCCTACCAGGAATGGTACCGGGTGTTCTGCGGAGCTGCGGTGATCAGCGCCGTGTTTGGCCAACTGCGGGAGAAGGTCGGAGAACCGTATAAATCCTTCCCGATCGATGCCTTTATTTTCCTTGAGGGTGGCACCTCGGGCTGGGGGACGATCTGTGGCGCCAACGCGGGCGCGAACATCGTCACCAACCTCATCATCGGCCCGCGCATCTCCGGTACGGACGATGGCATGCTGATGGGCAGTGAAATGATGCAGTGGTATTCCACTACAGCTTTGCCCGTCTATGCACCGAAGCAACCCAAGCTCAAAGCCGAACTTCCTAAGACCGTTTCCAATTCTCCGCTGTGCCATCTCTCGGTGGGCAAATGGATGAAGGCTGCGAACAAGGAACTGGCGAGCGCCGAGCGCAAAGACCGCTGCGCGCGACTCACGGGAGACGTCGCCGCGCAACTGGTCATGCATTTGAACGACTGGAAGGACGGAAAATACAAGACCAAAGGGATCATCCCGGCTGCGGGATACGGCATCCAGACCCAGCACAACTGCACCGAGTGTCACGGTAGCAACGTGCCCTCGCCGCCGAAGGCGAAGAAGACCTAAGCCGGACCGGCGCACGAGACATCCTGCAGTTGTCTTGCAGGGTGTCTTTTTTTGACGAAATGCGCGAATCCGACACGAAAATTGAAGGTTCCTACCGGCACGAATTGCGCGGATAGAGGAATCCGATTCCCTCATATACCCAATCATGGTTGACTAATAACTACAAGCCTGCCATGGTTATCGCGCGTGAACGGTTTGCTGTTTTGCTGATGTTCGGGGAAGGTCATGGAGGCCGGATAAGCCGAATGGATTCCACGCATATCGTAGTGCGCGCTCACGCGCCGGATGCCGGTTGAAAATAGAGACATTGACTTTGTACACCGGTTGGTACATCGTCGATTCCAACCGGGCACCCAAGTCCCGGAAGGGCAAGCTCGTTTCCGGTAAGGATGGCAAAAAAACTTCGACTAGGAGGTGGATGATGGAAAAGCGATACGGAAAATGGGAAATCCGCAAGTCAGCTCTGCTGGCGGGTGTCGTTCTTTGCGCCGGGCTCGGAACGGCATCCGCGCATCACGTGATTGTGGAGACGGACTACGTCCTGAAAAACAAGGACAAGCCCGGCGTGGTGCTGGTGGACGCGCGCGCGGCGTCGGATTACAAGAAGGGACTCATCCCGGGCGCGGTTGTCCTCGGCGAAAAGCCCGGGGCGGTGGCCCTGCGGGACGTGGATGCGCGCGTCCTGCCGGTGAACAAGCTCGAGAAGATCCTGGGAGACGCGGGCATCACGC
>CAYIOH010000527.1:2945-3230 GCA_964364975.1 uncultured Bifidobacteriaceae bacterium | reverse complement strand
GTGGAAGGACGAACTGGAATGGCCCAGATTGAAAGAGGCGTTGGGCCAACTCAAGGCGCAGGGCATGGGCGGCGCAACGCGGCGGCGATTGGCTTGATCAACCTGATTTACAACCTGGCTCGTTACGAACAGATCGTGCGATTGAAGTTGCTGCCGATCGCCGCCTGAACAGCGAAGCTAAAAACCCGAAACGACCGGAAATCAAACAACTCGAAGGCGCCAACGTCAGGCAAAACAACCGGAAGGATGAGCCGCCATGAATCCATCCGCACCAAAAACTAAACC
>CAYIOH010000527.1:0-2935 GCA_964364975.1 uncultured Bifidobacteriaceae bacterium | reverse complement strand
GGGCGATTGGCTTTATCAACCTTATTTACAACCTGGCACGTTACTAACAGATCGTGCGTTTTAAGCTGCGGCCACGGATCGCTGACTTAATAGCTAAGATTAAAACCAGAAACGACCGGAAACCCATTAACCCCGAAGGATCAAACGTAAGGAAAACACAAACGGAAGGAGCCGCTATGAAACCATCCACCCCGAACACCGAACCGCCGCCATCAACCCAACTCCGAAAAGCAGTTTTCGGAGGTCCCCCCAAGTCACACATGACCGGCCGAACCGAGCGTCGGACGATGCGTGCGGCCGTCTGGCTCGCCGTGGCGCTGATCCTAACCCTGGCACCGCCCGGCATCGAGTCTGCCTGGGGGCAGGACGCCGCGGATCCGGTCGTCACCGAGTATGATGTTGATCCCTCATGGCCGAAGCGACCCGAGAACGTCAGCGGCCAGGGATGGGTGTCGGGGCTGGCCGTTGATGCCCAAGACCGCGTCTGGTTTTTCCGCAAGGGCCCGGACCCGGTACAGGTTTACACCGCCGACGGCGACTTTGTGCGCACCTGGGGCAAGGGGATGTTTGTGAACCCACACCACCTGCGGATCGACCACGACGGGAACGTCTGGGTCGCCGATTTCGGTCTGCACGTCGTGCAGAAATTCACGCCGGAGGGAAAGCTGCTCCTGACGCTGGGCGTCCGCGGCGAAAAGGGCAAGGACGAAACTCATTTCAACATGCCGACGGACATGGCCATCACGAAATCCGGCGACATCTTCGTGACCGATGGCTACGGGGGTCGCGGCAGCCAGCGCGTCGTCCACTTCACGAAAGAGGGAAAATTCGTCAAAGCGTTCGGCACCGCCGGGCCAGGCCCGGGCCAGTTCGTGTTGCCGCACGCGATCGTCGTGGACGCGAAAGGCGTGCTCTACATTGCCGATCGGAACAGCGGGCGGATTCAACTCTTCAACCAGGACGGCAAGTTCCTCGAGCAATGGTCGAACGTGCTCATGCCGTGGGGGCTGTCGGTGACCAAGGACGATGAGCTGTGGGTCTGCGGTTCATCGCCCCACTGGTGGTTCCGCCACGGAAAGTACCCCGAGTACAAGGATCAAATCCTCATGCGGTTCACGACCGACGGCCGTGTGCGACAAACCTGGATGCTGCCGCTGGGTGACATCGGGCAGGACAAAAACCACCCGGACACCGCGAAGCTCAAGCCGGGCGAGACGGTCGGCGCACACTGCATCGCGCAGGACTCAATGGGGAATGTCTATGTCGGCGACATTTACGGCGAGCGTGCCCAGAAGTTCCGGCCGGTTTCAAAACGTGACGGGGCGGACGAACCGCGGCCGCGGCGGCTGATCTATAACAGCGATGCCGACAACATGTTTATCTACACCGTGCCGCCGATGAAGCCGACGGACGTGCGCCGATATGTAGATGAGGTCGCGGACGCCGGCGTCACGACCTTGTTCATGTGCCCGAACTACGGCATGGTGATGAACTACCCGAGCACGGTCACCGAGATGTTCGGCTCGCACTTGACGCCACCGGAGGCCGAACAGATCGCGAAGGTCGCGCCCGTGAAGGCCGCGTCGCTCGAACGCGGCACGGCGAACCTTCAGGCGCTGGTCGCCGCCGGCCACGATCCACTCGGTCTGGTCATCGAACGGGCGAAAGAGCGGAAGCTCGAAGTGTTCGTCACGTTTCGGCTCAACGAGGTTCACTGCGTGGACACGCCGGACAAGTTCCCGGAGAAAATGCTGCTCGCGCGGTTCTGGCACGAGCATCCGGAGTGGCGCGTTGGAAAAATGGGCGACCCTGTCAGCCCGCTGCACCGGGAGATTTTGGGGCCGAGAACCAGTCCCATCGTGGGCACCTGGCTCTGGGCCGGACTCAACTTCGCCGTGCCGGAAGTCCGTGAGCGCCGGCTGGCGGAACTGCGCGAGTGTTGCGAGCGCTACCCGATTGACGGGTTGGATCTCGATTTCCAACGTTTCCCGATCTATTTCCCCGTCGGCAAGGAGTCGGAGCACATCGGGACCATGACCGAATGGATGCGCGCGGTGCGCCAGATGACGCGCGAGATTGGCCGCAAGCGTGGCCAGTCACTGCTGGTGTCAGCCCGGATCATGGCCCGGCCCGCGCAAAACCTCGGCCTGGGCTTGGATCCTGTGACCTGGGCGAAAGAGGGGTTGATTGATTTTGCGACCATTTCCCACTACCTGCGCAATGATTTCCCGCTGCCCGTAGCCGATTACCGCCGCTTGTTCCCCGCCGGCCTGCCGCTGTACGCCTCGATTGAAGTCGAACCCAAACCCGACACCTATCGCCAGCTCGCGCGGGAGCTTTGGCGGGACGGCGCGGACGGCATTTTGCTTTTTAACTTTTTTACGCCGCGCGAGAACGGCAAGGAACTTCCGTTCGAGTTGCTCCATGAACTGGGCGACCCGAAGAAAATTCGGGTGGTGGCAGGCCCGGCCAAATAGTTTCCAACCTCCACGCGACGAGGGCGCGAAAGGGAGATCTCATGGGGCACCAGGAAACCGGGCAAAAAATTCCGGCGAGATGAGAAAGAACTCGAAGCGGCAGAGCCTGAAGTTTACGATACGCGCCATGAAAACTTACCCGACGGCTCCGCGTCTCGGCTTTTTTGATGTGGAACTGCGCTACATTGGGCGGCGGCGCAACGCGGCGGCGATTGGCTTGATCAACCTGATTTACAACCTGGCCCGTTACGAACAGATCGTGCGGTTGAAACTGCGGCCACGGACCGCCGCCTGAAAAGCGCAGATCAAAACCAGAAAAGACCGACAGCCAAGCAACCATGAAGGATCAAACGTCAGGAAAACACAAACGGATGGAGCCGCCATGAATCCAGCCACACCGAAACCCGAACGGCCACCATCAACCCAACTCCGAAAAACAGTTTCCGGAGGTTCCCTTT
>CAYIOH010000526.1:0-3237 GCA_964364975.1 uncultured Bifidobacteriaceae bacterium | reverse complement strand
GATGCTCGGCTCGCGCTCGACCAGCGTGACCTTCTTGCCGGCATTGGCGAGCAAGAGCGCGGCGTGGATGCCCGCGATGCCGCCGCCGAGCACGAGCGCGTCCGGGTGAATCGGAACGCGCGTGGGCTCCAGCGCCTTGTGAAAACGGACGCGCCGAATCGCGGCGTGCGCAAGTGACTTGGCCTTGGCCGTAGCCTCGGCGCGATCGGTGTGCACCCACGAGTCGTGCTCGCGGATGTTGACCATCTGGAAATAGAACGGGTTCAGCCCCCCCGCGGCGACGGCATTGCGGAACGTGTGCTCGTGCAGGAGCGGCGAACACGACGCCACCACCACGCGGTTGAGTTGATGCTCCTTGATGTCCTGCTGAATCAACTCCTGGCCCGGATCGGAGCACATGTACTTGTAATCGCGCGACACGACCACGCCGGGCAGCTTCGAGACATAATCGGCAACCGCCGGGCAATCCACCATTGCGGCGATGTTGCTGCCGCAATGGCAGACGTAGAAGCCGATGCGAACATCGCCGTTCTTGCTGTTGGTGTTCATGCGAAAAGCGTGTTCGCGTTCATGCCGACACCGCTTCGGCGGGCAGCGGTTTCATGGGAACAAAGTTGCGGTTGAGTCCGAGTTCCTTTGGTGACAGACCAAAGGCCAATCCCATCAGTTGGGTGAAATAGACCGTTGCGATGCGCGTCGGCCCCCAGCGCCGCTCAATCTGGTCTTGATACGCGTCCATGTTGAACTGGCAGAGCGGACAGATCGTCGCGATCACGTCCGCGCCGCGCCGGACGGCTTCTTTGAGCAGGATGTAGCTCAGACGCAATCCGGCTTCCGGCACGGTGCCCGTCAGGCTGCCGCCGCAGCACTTCGTCTTGAGCGGGTAGTCAACAACCTCGGCCCCCAACGTCGCCAGCAGGCGATCCATCGTGGTCGGATTCCACGCGTCGTCGAACGTCGAATACGGACGCACCACCTGGCAGCCGTAGTACGGGGCGACCTTCAGCCCCTTGAGCGGGCGCACGACTTTTTCTTTGATGACATCCAAGCCGACGTCGTGGACGAGGATGTCCAGCGGATGGCGTACTTTGGTGCTGCCGGTATAGGTGAGATTGGCGCTGCGGAGCGCGCGGTGGGCGTTGTCGTGAATCTCGGGGAAGTCGGCCACATTGTGCTTGGTCTTGTTGAGCACGAGATAACACGCGCTGCACGGGGTCAGGAGATCCTGCGGGCCGGCCTGCTCGGCGAGGGCGAGGTTGCGCGAGGCCAGCACGCACGCCTTCTGCTCATCCACCGACATGTAAGCCGTGGCCCCGCAGCAGTTCCAGTCGGACAGCTCGACGAGTTCGACGCCCACCTGCCGCATCACCGGCAGCAACGATTCCTCGTAGGCGCGGCCCAAGCCCTTGAGCGAGCAACCGGGAAAGTAGGTGTATTTCATGCGACTTCCTTTGGCTGACGTTGGACGTGGTTGGTCGCCGCGAGCATGGCCTGCAGTTCCGCCTGACGCTCGATGCGCTCGTGCCGGATGACAAACCGTCCCGTGCGGATCAGGCCCAGGCCGAGCCGCCAAGAACTGAGCACGGCGCGCCAGTTGGCCTTGAGGAACAGCCGCATCACCAGCAGCGTCTCGGTGATGCGCCCCTTGCGGCGGACCATTTCCGAAAATTCCTTCGCCAGGATGGGAATCGGGAATCGTTTTGGGTATATGCCTTCCTTGATGGCGCGCTGTTTGAGCGCATACATGATGTCGGTGATGCGAATCTGGCGCGGACATTCCACAGTGCAGGCATAACAGGATGCGCAGAGCCAGACCGTGTGGCTGCGGAGCACCTCGTTCTTGAAATCGGCGCGCACCAGCGCCATGACCTGGCGCGGGGAGAAATCCATGTAGATGCTGAGCGGGCAGGTGCCCGAACATGTGCCGCATTGGATGCAACTCTTGAGTTGTTCGCAGCCGGACACGCTCATGATCTCATTCGAGAATCCTCGAACCCGGTCGGCTTCGTATTTGATCGTGCGTTTGATTTTCATCATACTGCACCTCGGTTGCGACCTTGCCTTGGGTTGCGGGGGCAAGCGACGCCTGGCAACACTTCACCAAAAATACTTGCCATAGCTAAACCAACTTCGAAAGAAAAGGCTTCCCGCGCGTTGGCAAAAGCTTTTCTTTTATTGTTAAAGGCCAGGGGAAAAACCTCTCCGCGCGTTGCCAAATCTTTCGCTTTTATTGCCATGACTCGAAACCGTCGCAGCTTTATTCACGCGAAATACCGGCGTCCCCGAAGTCCGCAACCGGCTTAGTCAATGCGGTGGGGGCGGCGCTCCAGTCACGAGCACTTTTCAATTCAATTGCAGTGAATGGCAGAGCGACTGGATTTTTCCCACAGCGGTGACCAGGCCGGATTGGGCGAGGGGCGACAGCGTTTCGCTGAATTCTAGGTTTGCAGCCGGAATCGTCAGCCACCAGGCTCGCGGAGCGTGACCGAAAACGTCGCGGGCGAGGGCCAGCATCGTGCGCGGGTCGGCGGCATGGGCCATGAGTTGCGACGAGTCGCTTGGTTCGAGCGGGCGCAATTGCACTTCGTTTGGAGCATCCACCGTCGCGTCCACGAACACGACTGCGTCAGCTTGGGAGATGGGATCGGCGTGTTCGGGTGAAAGCTGCTGGCAAATGAGTGTGTGCACGCCGGGCAGACCCATCGAGCTAACAACCTCCGCGACGCGCGGGCCGACCCCGTCGTCGCCACGCAGGATGTTGCCGTAGCCGATGACGAGCATGTCGCAGGGCTTCTCCATATTCCACCAAATGTGCCGGACTAAATCCGAATGACGAATGACGAATGACCAATCAAATCCGAAATCCGAATCACAAAACTAAGGCGGCTGATTGGCAGATTGCTCATTCGGACTTCGTGTTTCGAACTTCTTTCGTCATTTGGCATTCGTCATTCGGTTTTCAAACTTATCCACGCGTCACTTCGTTCAGCACTTTGCCATCCGGCCCGATCAAGCGGACGCGCAACGGCATCTGGCCGACCGCGTGAGTCGAGCAACTCAAGCACGGGTCGTAACAACGAATGCCGTGTTCCACGCGGTTGAGCATCGGCTCAGGAATTTTATTTCCACGGATGTAGTGCCGGGCAATCTGCGCCACGGTCTGGTTCATCGCCAGGTGGTTCTGGCCGGTGGCGACGATGAGGTTGACCTTTTGCAGCAGACCGTTGCGATCCACCG